>JBBAAG010000004.1 GCA_041658405.1 Elusimicrobiota bacterium | reverse complement strand
CGTCTTAAGGATTATAGAAGGTAAAAATATGGGACAAACAATTACACAAAAAATATTGGCTGCGCATTTCGGGGTGAAACAAGCCAACCCCGGCGAGTTTATTGAAGCAAAAGTCGATCTCGCATTGGGTAATGATATCACTGCACCGTTGGCGGTACAGGAATTCCGTAAAGTCGGCGCACAAAAAGTCTTTGACCGTAAACGCGTAGTACTCGTGATGGACCATTTTACGCCGAACAAAGATATTAAATCCGCGGAACAATGCAAGTTCCTCCGTGACTTCGCGAGAGAACAAAAATTGTTACATTTTTATGATACCGGCCGGTGCGGGATCGAGCACGCGTTGTTGCCCGAACAAGGGTTGGTAGCGCCGGGCGAGCTTGTTATTGGCGCAGATTCGCATACCTGTACATACGGCGCAATCGGTGCGGTCTCCACGGGTGTTGGCTCAACTGATCTTGCAGCAGTTATGGCAACCGGCAAAATATGGTTACGCGTACCGGAAGCGATTAAAGTGGTGTTCTCCGGCAAGCTCAACAAATGGGTCACCGGTAAAGATTTAATATTGTACCTCATCGGTAAAATCGGGGTAGACGGCGCGAATTATTGCACGTTAGAATTCCATGGAGATACCGTAAAACAGTTGTCTATGGCAAGCCGGTTGACTATTTGCAACATGGTAATCGAAGCCGGCGCGAAAAACGGGATTTTTTATGTGGATAACACTACAACTGCGTTTTTAAAGGATAAAGTTTTGCGGAAATATAAAGTGTACACCAGCGATCCGGACGCGAAATACAAAACCGTTGTTGATATTGACGTTACAAAAGTATTTCCGCAAGTGTCCTTCCCCCATTTACCGGAGAATGCAAAGGACGTGCGGAGTATTAAAAAAGTTTATGTCGACCAAGTGGTTATCGGCAGCTGTACCAACGGGTTGATTGAAGATTTACGGATTGCAGCAAAAATCTTAACCGGGAAAAAGGTTAACCCTAATGTCAGGGTAATAATTTTCCCAGCAACACCGGCGGTATGGATGCAGGCGATGAAGGAAGGTTTACTAAAAACCTTTATGACAGCCGGCGCAACAGTTTCTACGCCAACCTGCGGGCCGTGTTTAGGCGGGCACATGGGTATTTTAGCGGGTGGAGAACGCTGTGCTGCAACAACCAACCGTAACTTCGTTGGGCGTATGGGCAGTACTAAGAGCGAGGTGTATTTAGTAAACCCCGCGGTTGCCGCTGCGACTGCGGTTAAAGGGTATATCGTACATCCGGACAAAGTTTTATAATACTGGAGACAATATTTATGAGTATTCAAGGGAAAGTGTTTAAGTATAGAGACAACGTTAATACCGACGAAATCATACCTGCGCGGTACCTCAACTCTTCCGACGCGAAAGAGTTAGCGCGGCATTGTATGGAAGACATTGACGCTGAGTTCGTAAAAACAGTGAAACCCGGAGACATTATTGTCGCCGGCGCGAACTTTGGCTGTGGCTCCTCGAGAGAACACGCGCCAGTAGCAATCAAAGCAGCAGGGGTTGCGCTGGTAATCGCAGAATCATACGCGCGCATATTTTACCGTAACGCCATTAATATAGGATTACCTATTATGGTGGCACCGGGGATCGTAAATGCGGTTAAGACCGGCGATACGGTTAAGATAGACTTATCTACAGGCGAGATTATTAATCTCGCTGGAAATATTAAAATTCAAGCTCAACCTTTCCCGGAGTTTATGACAAAAATAATTAATTCCGGCGGGTTAATGGGTTACGTAAAAAACGCGTTAACCAAACCTGCATAACTATGCCTGAACAAGAAAAGCCTTCAAACCGGCGGCTAGCAGAAAGAGTTGATACCCAGCGTAATAAGATTGACGTTGAAATCTATAAAGCGGATGACAAAATGTATCATAATACCGGTTTAATGGCAAACATCAGTGTATCAGGTGTAGCGGTACGGTTACGTGATGATATTGAGTTAAAGACAAGGTTGATCCTAAAATTTACCTTACCCCCGCATAACGAATTTATAATGCTTGGGACGGTACTCCATAAATTTTCGCCAAGCGCGAATGAACAGGGTTTTGTTTACGGTATATCATTCAGCCGGTCGGAGACACTGCAGAAAGACCGGTTACGCCGCGTATTTGAAGCACAAACAAAACCAAAGGTGATATCATGAAAAATATTTTGGTACTAATATTACTACTTTTTAATATTTCCTATCCAGGTTTGATGATGACTCCGTTATTCGCCGCAACTGAAAATACTGGTGAACCCGTGTTCACACTTTCGGGATTAGCAAAACTTGAAAACCTGCAGGTAAAATCTTTGGATAACATCAAACTCACATGGTCACCGCCAACAACGGAACCATTAAACTATTTTGTTTACCGCAGCACATCAATCCTTGGCCCATGGATTAATCTCACTAAAAAACCTGTCAAAACAACTAAGTTCACTGATTATTTTTATAAAGAAAATAGGTTATATTATTATCGTGTCCAGGCGATTAATAAGGAAGATGTTGCGTTTGCGTTATCCGACCCGTCAGCCGCAAAAATATCAACTTTTAAGTCCGGATTATCGTATATGTCCACCGCCTACCGCGAGAAAACACCAACCCGCGGGTTAAACGTAGACTTTTTATTTTCCTACTACATCGGCCGTATCTTTGGTGAAACACGTAATCAGTTCAGCGATTTTCTGGAACCCCAGCTTTTTGCGCCATCCGGATTATTATTATTGAATACCGACATAAAAATGGTAATGGAAACCGAACGCACGTTTTGGTTTAACTGGGCAATCGGGTACCGTTATACCTATATATTTACCAGCCCGCGGGGATCGTCAACCGTGGCGTTCCGTATCGGTGAACAATCCGATGTTACCGCCAGCGGATACGTTGCGGTAAGTAAACAGATCGGGTACAATTGGATACATCTTGGGCTAAGCAAGGGTAATGAAGATAAAATTTTTCCATTACTCTCAGAATTCCTGAAAACCCGCACAGATTGGGTCCACCGTGACCTCGCGTTGTATGCCGGATTTGAAACCCGGCAGATACCCTGGGTAAGGTTCCGTGTGGAAGGCGTACATCCGCTTGACCATCCGTTACAACCCTGGCTTATATATACCAACCTTGGGCAATTGTTTGGGATAAGTTTTGAATTTGCATACCTCAACTATTTTGACGGGTATGGTACGAGTTACGAAATATTCGGGTTCTTTTCTTACCGGTTCACTTTTTTCCCGCAGGTAAAATAATGGGAGGCAGATTTTTTTGATTGACACCCACGCGCATCTTGCCGATGACAAAATATTACCGCAAATAAGCGATGTTCTTACCCGTGCAAAAGAGAATGGCGTTTGTTCTGTTATCTGTATGTGTGATTCAGAAGAAGAATATTCCTTGGCAACCTCTCAAGTCTTACCCCCTGCGAATGAACGCGGGATACGTATACGGTTCGCGCTTGGCGCGCATCCGCATAACGCCGGGAAAACTGTTTTATCTGAACTTGACAGTTTTGTGTCTACTCACGTGAAAGATACGGATGTTGTAGCAATTGGAGAAATCGGGCTGGATTATCATTACCTTTTATCCCCCGCTGCAATACAGGAATCTGTATTTCTGCATCAGTTAAACCTTGCGCAACAACATAATTTACCGGTAATCATACATTCACGTGATGCTATGGAACCAACATTATCGGTATTAAAAAAATGCTCCGCAGTACGCGGCGTATTTCATTGTTTCTCCGGGGATCTCAACGCAATGGAACAGGTACTGGGGCTTGGGTTTTATATCTCAATCCCCGGGACGGTAACGTTTAAAGTAAAACACGGGAAACACAGTGATGTAGTTGACGTTGCACAGGCAGCACCGCTTGACCGGCTGGTAGTAGAAACCGATTGCCCATACCTCGCGCCGGTGCCGCACCGGGGAGAAGTTAATGAACCGTCGTTTGTGAAACATACACTTGAATTTATTGCAGGATTACGTAAGATGGACCCGCATGAACTCGATGAAGTAACAACACAAAACGCGGAAAGGTTATTTAGCCGTGCCGGGTAATCAACGGTTTATCGTTGGGATTGACGAAGCCGGCCGTGGGCCGTGTATCGGTCCATTGGTGATAACTGCGTATGTAATACCCACAACAAAAATTGATACACTCAAGAAGTTAGGTGTGCAGGATAGCAAAAAACTTTCGTCTCTAAAACGTGAGTATTTGTACCCAAAATTATTGAAACTATCGGCAAAGTGCTACACAAAAAAAGTTTTACCCAAAGAAATTGATTCTTTTGGCCTTACATCATTATGTTTATCCGCGATCACAGAGTTGTTGTTGAAAGTCCATAAATCCAGCCTACGGATTTCATGTTTATACATTGATTCACTTGGCGCACTGGCAAAAAAACTGTTTTGCCAATATATACACTCTGAAGTGTTCGACAAAACCGGGTATTCCTACGATATTGTGTACGAGCCCAAAGCGGACGACACGTACCCCGTAGTATCCGCAGCGTCGGTTATCGCAAAAGTTACCCGGGACCGTGAGATTATAAAACTCCACAAAGTTGTTGGCTACGATTTTGGCAGCGGGTATCCCAACAAAAAAACGGAATCGTTCATTGCGTCGTACTTCCGCGAAACCGGCGCGCTACCCTACGGCACCCGGCGTAAATGGCGGAATGTACAGGCGATTATACAAAAACCGTAGTAATCATGGTTATTCTAACTATTATTTCATTCAATACTGTTAATGATTAATAGAAAATGGTATTATTAATGTATCACTTAAATCGGTATGATGTAAGGACTTAAGATAACTTTTATGAGAAGGATAATACGTTTACCGGCTATACTAATTTTAACATTACTTTTATATACTCACGCATCTATTTTTTCATTCGCGGATATTTCTTCAACCATAAATTTTCAGGCACGGTTAACTGATACAGCAGGCCAGCCACTGACGGATACCACGGGCTTGACGTTTAAATTATATGACACTCTAACCGGCGGTACGGCAAAATGGACGGAGGTACATAATAGCGTTTCGGTGGTTAACGGTATGGCTAATGTAATCTTAGGGAGTTATACGGTACTAACACCCTCACTGTTTGATACAGAAACCTGGATTGAGATAATGGTAGGCAATGATGTATTAAGCCCGCGGCAAAAAATATCGGCAGTGCCTTACGCAATTGTTACGGAAAACAGTAAAAAACTTTCTGGGCACACCTACGACATGTTTATCTCCACCGGCGGCGGAAAAGTTACGGGTAATATTGATGTAGAAGGTGAAATAAAATCATTATCCGGTGGTACTACGTTTTATATGGTTCCGAGGGGAACAATTGTTATTTGGTCTGGTACGATATCAAGTATACCTACCGGGTGGGCATTATGTGACGGCATAAACGGTACTCCTGACCTGCGTGACCGGTTTTTATTGGGAATGTCCTCTACTGACACACCAGGTATTATTGGAGGTACAACGACACATATCCATGTTGTTCCCGGACACCTTCATTCGGTTGCCGGATTAACCACCAACGCATGCCCTACCGACCGCTGGATGGTAGATGGTGACGGCGGTGACGATTTTGCTGAAGGCAGCCATTCTCATACTATAAGCGCGTTTAATACAAATTATTCTACAGTAACCATTACCGGTATAAATACTCAGCCACATTTGCCGCCATATTACAAAATTGCGTTTATAATGAAGTTATAAATCCTACAAATTAATTGACACTCTTCCGTAAATAAGTATAATATCTCCCATTATGGTAGGAAAATGTACGTTTCAGCCCAATGTTCGCAGGCGTAAAAAAGTGCATGGTTTCCGTGCAAAAATGAAAACAGTCGGCGGACGGCGGGTGCTCAGTAGTAGGCGCTCTAAAAAGCGCTACCGGTTAACCCCGGCATAATATAGATAATCGCGATTGCCGAACGGCTAAACGACACACTTGTGCAGGAACAACTGTTATCTCAGCGTCCTCATCAAAACCAGAGGTATAAGTACCGCCGGACGCAGAGGTTGACGAAAGACCGCGAGTTTGACACGGTGTTTAAAAACGGTAAACGATACAATTCTAACGGCATATCCGTTATAACGTATCTTAACGACACTGAACACAAACACTTTTCGCGGTTAGGGTTGGTAGTAAGCCACAAGATCGGCGGTGCGGTTGAACGCAATAAACTCAAACGCCGGATACGCGAGTTGTTCAGGTTGGCAACACCAAAGCTGTTACGCGGGTATGACATTATAGTGATCCCGCAAAAACGCGGTGTGGTATTAACCTTTGACGAATTAAGCGTAACGTTTGAACAGTTGCTAATACGCGCCGGGGTGTGGAGAAAAGTGAATACAAACGATGGGATTGATGATTCGAACGGCTGTAAAAATTTGTAATTCAATAGTATTGTCGTTAATAACAATATACCAAAAAGTATCAAGTATATTTCCTTCTGTATGCCGTTTTTACCCATCTTGTTCGGAATATACAAAACAGGCGGTTACCCGGTACGGTATTCTCCGCGGCGGATTGCTCGGAGTGAAACGTATTTGCCGTTGTCACCCGTTCAACCCCGGTGGAAACGATCCTGTCCCACTAACAAATCATGTGTGCAGAAATAATAAAGAAAGTGTAGAACACAAAAATTTATGGAACGCCGCACGCTATTAGCTGTAGTATTATCATTTGTAGTACTTTTTGTATGGTCGTTCTTTATACAGAAGAACACTAAACCCGCTGTAAGAGTATCTGATACTCCCGCTGTGGTATGCTCTACCGTAACAGTTCAAAACACGGGAAAAGAACTTATAGCGCCTATACCTGTTATTTCATCTACAAAACCTGTGGTACCATCAAAAGAACAGTCAGTTGTGGTTGACACAAAAAACGAAATTATAGTATTCACCACGCGTGACGCCGGTGTGCTTTCCTGGAAAGTGAAGGAAACAAAGTCGGGCTTTGATTTTGTTGGTGACCGCACAGTGTTTGATTCAAGTATCACCACGGACTTACCATCCTTTCTCGGGACACAGGGGTTACAGTTTATGTTCTCCTCAAAAACTGTTACGCCTTCTACTTCACCGGCGGGCGTTACCGCCGAGATTGTTTTTACCTCAAAAGTGGATAATGTTACACAGATAACAAAAAAGTTTATGAACTCCCCGGTGAACGGCCGGTGGGTATTGGTTTATACGATAACCAACTCCTCGCCGTATATCCGTGAGCTGCGTTTACCTGTTGCTACACTTGGCCCGGGGTTGGGGTTTAACGGCAAAAATTTTGCTGATTTTGACCCTTACCGTGCAATTGCGTGGGTACCGGATCAAGGCTTGAAGACTGTTAAAGATACCAAGAAAAGCGGTACTGTATTCAATCAGTACGGGTGGTATGGATTGGATAACCGTTACTTTATGTTCATCCTTCGCCCGGAAAGTAAGGATAATACAGGTATCACCACTGAACTTGGCCTCAATATGGTGGAACCCAATAAAGTGCCCGTATTGGCGTCATACCAAAAAGTTTCTCTCCCCCCAAAAAGCCAGGTGGTGTATTCCTACGAAATTTATGCGCAGGCAAAAAAGTATGCTGAAGTATCCAAACTAAAACACGGGTTATCTTCGGTCATAGACTTTGGGCCATTTGGATTCTTAGGGAAAGGCATGTTGTGGATATTAAATTTTAATTACGGATGGACAAAAAATTATGGGTGGGCAATCATAATCTTAACCCTTCTGTTACAGGCAATAATGTTGCCCTTAACCTTAAAAAGTTATGAATCTACAATAGGCATGAAAAAAGTACAGCCTTTAGTAGATAAATTGCGTGAACAGTACAAAAATGATCCAACCCGCCTTAATACCGAAACAATGGCGCTTTATAAACAAAAAAAAGTTAATCCTTTAGGCGGGTGTTTACCCATGATTCTGCAGATTCCAATTTTTTGGGCATTATTCACAACATTACGTAACGCGTATGAACTTCGGCATGCACCGTTTATGTTCTGGATTACAGACCTTTCTCTGCGTGATCCATACTATATTCTGACAATACTAATGGGAATTTCTATGTTCCTGCAACAACAGTTAACCATGACATCTTCTGACCCGCAACAAAAAATGATGGGCTACATTTTCCCCGTGGTATTCACGTTTATGTTTGCAAGTTTTCCTGCGGGGTTAACTTTATACTGGTTGATAAGCAATATAATAAGCGTATGTACTCAAGTATACCTCTTACGCGTTGGAAACAAGGATACTGCGACTGCGTAAGATACAACATATTTTTTATAGGAAAGAAACTGGAGGTTAAGAGTAAAACACTTTATGCGGCAAATCGAAATCGAAGGTAAGAACGTTAGGGAAGCGATTGATAATGGGTTAAAGGAACTTGGCTTAGACCGTGACCAGGTAGATGTAAAAGTTTTAGATGAAGGCTCAACTGGCTTATTTGGCCTTATGGGTGCAAAACCTGCACGCGTACAGATAACCGCGCGGGTAGAAGTTCCCGGTAGTAGTAGTACCGGTAGCGGAGAGAGTTATTCCAGGAAAAATGAGCGCCGACCGCAACCTCACCGCGAGAATAAACAGCCGGAAAGAGATAAACCCAGAGAAATAACGGTTGACCAGGGTAAGCTAAACAGTAAAACAAAAGATGTTACCAAACAAATACTAAAACACCTGGAATTCAAGGGTGATGTCTCAACTGTGATTGAAGAAGATGAAGTTATCGCCAATGTTACTACACCTGACAGTGTGTTACTCATTGGGCAGAAAGGCGCTACGATTGACGCGTTAGAGATCATTATCAGTGCAATTGTTTCCCGTGAATTTGATACGTCTATACACGTAACAGTTGATACCGACGGCTATCGCGCAAGAAGAGCAGAAGAAATTGTTAAACTAGCGCGCAGTATTGTAGAGGAAGTACGTGTTTCCGGGAAAGAAAAAGATTTACCTCCGATGAACCTGCGTGAACGCAAAGTTGTCCACCGCGAATTACAGAAGGAAAACGATATTGAAACATTCTCCCGCGGGAGAAGCAGCAGCCGCAGGATTACCGTACGCAAAAAACGCGAGCACTGAGACTGATGCCGTTATCTTCCGTTGATACCGATAATGACACTATTGCCGCGATATCCACGCCTATCGGCGTATCCGGCTTTGGAGTGGTGAGGCTTAGCGGAAAAAAAGCGGTTGAGATTGCGTTTAAGATATTTAAGCCCGTCAACCCGGGAGTAACCAAAAAAAATATTAAGTCTTACACCGTTCACTACGGATACGTTTATGATGGTGATAAAGTTGTTGATGAGGTTTTGCTAAGTATATACCTCGCACCAAAAAGTTTTACTCGGGAAGACGTTGCTGAAATTTCCGCACACGGGGGAATAGTAAGCCTTCAGCGTATACTGCAATTATGCCTTACCCATGGCGCACGGGTTGCGCAGCCCGGTGAATTCACAAAACGCGCATTCATTAATGGAAGGATAAGTTTAGACCAGGCAGAAGCTGTTTACGACATTATTACTTCACGCACGATACGTGCACAGGAACTCGCTGTAGAACAACTTACCGGTAGGATCGGTAAAACAATATATTCTTTCCGTGAACAACTACTTACCTTACTCTCGCGGATAGAAGCTGACCTCGATTTTGCGGAAGAAGAACATGATATCGTTAAACTAAAACTATCCGCACTGCTGCCGGGCTTACGTTCCTTACAAGCAGGAATCAAAACCCTTATTTCCTCATATGCTACAGGACGGGTTTACCGTAATGGTATCAAGTTAGCTATTGTTGGCAAACCTAATGTCGGGAAGTCGTCTTTATTAAACGCGTTACTGAACACTACCCGCGCGATAGTTACTCCGGTGCCCGGTACTACACGGGATACTATTGAAGAAACCGTTGTGATCAACAACATACCCTTCATCGTGGTTGATACTGCAGGTATACGTAAAGCAAAAGGTGTGATAGAAAAAGAAGGGATTACCCGCAGCCGTGATGCTATACGTTCAGCTGATATAATAATACTGATGCTTGACGGGTCACATAGGATCGGTAAAACTGATTCTGCAATAATTAAAGAACTTCCCTCAAAAAAAGTTGTGGTTGTGGTTAATAAAAGAGATTTGGGGTTGTGTTTTGACGAAAATACCGTTTATAAAGTTTTAGGGAATACCACAAATTTATCCGGGATTGTAAAAATCAGCGCGTTGAAAGGAAATGGTATTGGCAGTTTAAAGGAATTGTTAACCAACCTTCTTTCCCGTGGCGGGGTAGATATCGAAAACACGGCGATTCTTACCAACCATCGGCATTACGGGTTATTACAAAAAACAAGTAAGTATCTTAGAACCGCGGAAATTCTTATCACCCAATCTGCGGAACCTGAACTTGTGAGTTATGAACTCCGCCATGCGATGGATACTATCGGCGAGATAACCGGTAAGGTTTATACTTCCGACCTGCTTGACAAAGTATTTTCAAGTTTTTGTATTGGGAAATAGAAACCGTTACAGCTGTTCATTATTGTCTAAATAGTACTGCAGATAAGGTAGTAAATTTTTCAAGTGTTCCACCAGTACCGTAATCAGAAGTTCCTCCGTTAGCTGCACAATGCGCACGGAGATATACCCGCGCATCTGTCGTATCACTATCGAATTTGTAGGCATATGATACCGATGCGCCTTCTCCGGTTGAGTGTGTTGCAGAAGTAACCCATGTTTTTTGTGTTCCCGCACCGGAATATATGAATACTCCCAATGCCCAGGGGCTTCCACCGCTTACACGCCCTGTCCCTGCAACCCAGATAATGTCTCCTGTTTTAACAGTGCCTATATGCAAATAATCCAATCCATGAGTATTATCTGATATAGTCTGCCACCCGGCAACTAAACCTGTTTTATCTGATGTCTGTTCATCATAAAAGTATTCAATCTTTTTCTGCAGATTGGTATGGTTATGGCTGTCATCTGCAACAACTGTAGCATTATATGTCCCGCTGACATCGCCGCTGAGTACTATTGTAGTAGAGAGAAACATGTCGTATGTCCGCCCGGAAAGTTTTTCGCAGTTCCCCGCAACAATTGCATAGGGAAACGCCGTAAGTTGTTGCCGCGGGGTTAATACATCATTACCTACCATTATCTCAATCCAGGTTTCTGTATCAAACAGTGAGGGTGTTAGTACCGTATAACTCCCTAAAACTACATTAGCCATACCGTTGACTACCGCGACATTATTATGTACTTCCACCCATTTTGCTGTACCGCCGGTCAGTGTGTCATACAATTTAAATGTTAACCCCGTAGTATCTGTTAACGGCTGGCCGGAGTTATCAGTTATACGCCCCTGAAAATTAATACTGCCCGGCACTGCCGCGAAAACTGGGGGTATGCAAAGGGTTAAAATTATACTAACACAAAATAATAATCTTTTTTCCATTGATACTCCCGTTTAATTAAATTGATTCTTAATTTTAATTATACTATATAATAGCTAAACCTTACTTTGCAACCCTCACACCCCGGGTTGCGTATACATATATTATAGAATGAAAACAGATTTTGGTATAATCAAATAATGCTAATACTAAAAACAGCAGAAACATTTAACGAACTGGAAGCACGGTTTATACACGATGTTCAGGAAATTAAGGATTCCTCACCGTTTAAACCTGTAATAATCGTAGTTCCATCAAACCGTCTTGCGGAATATTTGTCAAAACGGATAACCAAAATTTACGGTAAGGCATGGTTAAACGTGGATATCGTTAATTTATACTCATATATCTTCAACCTTTTCCGTAAAGTATCCGGGGACAGTGATAACATTATCTTCAACCCAGTATTCCACGCAAAGGTTATTAAAAGTATCACGGAAACCCGGCCACAGTTATTGCCGTTTAATATCAAGCCCCCAATCTCTGATGGTGTGTGGTCAGGGTTGTATTCAACAATAACGGATATCGTAGATGCCGGACTTGATACCTCGCAGTTATTACAGTTTTACGAAGAAAATAGGGGTAAGTTCAAACAATCTGAGGTTGACAAAATATTTCAGTTATCCGTGCTTTACCAAAAATATCTTGAAAAACTCGGGGTTTTATCATACACCGGTGTGTGTAAACAATTAACCGCAGCATTCGAACAAAACCATGGTCTTTGTCCAGAACATGTTCCAGTATTTTACGGGTTTTACGAATTTACCGGGGTACAGTATGATTTTATAAGTATGTTAAAAAGTATTATGGACATTTACGCCTTCATTGTTTCCTCACCCAATATCCCTGGATTAAAATACGTGAATGATTATCTCCGTAAAAATATGGCGGAGTATAGTGCTTTAAAAAATACGGATACGCGGAGTGAGTACGTTAAACCGGTAATGCACAATGTATTGCCTCATATATTCTCTGAACATTATTCCACAAAAACTGTTAAACCCGGTATTCCTGGTAACAACCTAAAAATAGTTACAAGTTCCGGGCAACGTGATGCAATATGGTATGCTGCAAAAGAAATTGTGAGGCTAGTGGAGAACGAAAAGTATAAGTTTTCGGATATTGCAATAGTTTCCCGCGGGTTTCAGGATATCGCACCGGTAATTGAAGATATCTTAACCGCGAATTCCATACCCTATACCACGTGTTTATCTGATTCTGCAACGCGGTACCCGTTGACTAAATACTGTTTACAACTACTCACTCTAGATACCAACGGATACCCTGCGGATACGGTCAGTGAAATTGTTACTTCCCGATTTTTTCCTGCGGAAAAGTTTAAACTAAGCAAGGCCGCGGTTCCTGATACAAGCACATGGGTACGGATTATCGTAGATCAGCGCCTTGACCGCGGGTGGCAGCAATGGGATGCGCGGTTAAATAACAAAATTTCGTTATCCTCAAAATATTCAAAACCTAATGAACCAACGGATTTTGTTGCCACACAGCTTTTGAAACAGCAACAGCAAATGCTTACAGAACTTATAAATGTTTTGCATCAACGATTGACAACACTACCCTCTTCTTCCACCTGGGAAAACTATGCACTGATATTCACTGCGTTCTTAGATGATTTTGTTGATAAAACCAAGTTCAACGCTACCGGGCGGGACAGTGATGTTTGGAATGCCATTATCTCTGTGCTTAACGGGTTGAAGGTACTTGATAAAATTGGAATGCCTACCAATACATCCGAATTTTTGGAGACACTGCTTACCTCCATAGATTCATGTACCGTTGATATTGGTGATAGTAATATTGAAGGGATCCATGTTTTAGACATAATGTCATTCCGTGGAATGCTGCCAAAAGCGGTATTCCTGCTTGGTTTGGAAGAACACGTATTCCCTGGTATCATCCGTGAAGATCCATTTCTTAAAGATACTTCCCGCGGAATTATCTCAACACATCTTGGGGGTATATTACGCGCAAAGCTTACTGGCAGGGACGAGGAAAAGTTATTGTTTTACCTCACGCTATCCAGCGCAACGGATAAAGTTTACCTGTTATACCAACGCGCGGATGATGCCGGTAAAACCGTTCTCCGGTCAAGTTTTGTGTATGACCTGCTTCGCCGGATTAATGGTATTCCCCAGGTACTTGATATCCCGCGAAGATGGGAAGATAAGATAAGATTATTATTCACCAAAAACGCTGGGTTCCGTACAACACAGTTATCTTTCCCGGAATTACTCCTGCTTTCTGTAACACGCGGGGAAACAGGATTTGAGTTATACAAAACCCTTTCCTCCTGCGATTTTGAGCGGATCACCGGAAATATTAAGGTTTACGGGGCAATTACAAAAAAGTATAAACAACAACCTGATGAATACGATGGTTTCCTTAAACCGGAAGACATGAAACAGTATTATGATGCGCTGAAACATAACGGTATTAGCCCGTCAGCATTAAAAACCTTTGCTGCATGCCCGTACCAATACTTTTTATCATACCTTGTACATCTTAGAGACCTCAACGCTACACCAACAGATTTTGAGAACATAGAATCCAGCGATATCGGCGATGTTTACCACCTGTGCCTGGAGGAAGTATACAACAAAACCGGTGGTTTACACGGCAAAAGCGTTGATGACTTAGTAAAAATTGTTAATACCGCTATCACAAGAATATTTTCTAAATACACCTCCGCTAATTTTGGCGTGTACCATCTTCTATGGGAGTTATGGAAAGAACGCGCGGAAACAAATGTTCTCAGGGTGGTACTTGAAGACAGTAAGTCCGAGTTCTGTAAATCAATGATACCTGAATACATTGAGAAGAACATATTTATACTCCTTAGCCCTGAGGTCTTAGGCAAGCATTCGTGTATACCGTTAAGAGGTAAATCTGACCGCGTGGACACTGATAGTAAGCATAGCCAATACCGTGTCATAGATTATAAAACTACCCACGGAGATACTGATATGCTGAAAACAGCGGTGCAAGGCGGAAAAGCAATGCCTTTAGCGTTATACATAAAAATGGTGGAAGCCGTTATCCGCTCGGAATATCCAAATACAAAACCGGAACCTGTGGAAGCGCGGTGGTATATTATGGAACCCAGGGATACCCAAAAAAATACGGATGTAACACTTCCCCCGAACTTCTGGGATGAGTACGGTAAAGACATGTGTACCGCTCTGGTTTTATTTATTGATTATATCCATAACGGCAATTTTTTTGTCAATATTTCGGATGGCTACGGTGCTTGCGGGTATTGTCCTTACTCAACAATTTGTATCAAACAAAACCGTGCAAGTGTTGCACGTGTGCAGAACAGTGACGCATACAGCAAGTTTATCGACATTATTGAAAAGAAAGTTAATACAAAATAATATATGAAGAAACAAATGATAGACCAGCAAACAAGGGTTGACGCTGCGGTACAGCTTGACAAAAACGCGGTAGTTATCGCCGGGGCGGGTACCGGAAAAACGCGATTATTAGTAGACCGCGCAACGTTTATCCTGCTTAACCCAAAACAAGATTTTCCAGGTAATATGAACCGATTCGTAGCGATTACTTTTACTGAAAAAGCTGCCGCAGAATTAAAGGAACGCATTTTTGTGAGAATGCTCAGAATTATTAGTACCATTGACGGAATAGGCAGTTATAACGATAAACTTGAATCCAGTGAGCATTGGGTATATGACTATCTTATTAAAGAATACAAATTTTCGAAGGAAGAACTACGCACCCGCGCGGAAATGGTCTTAACTAACCTTGATAAAGCTGTAGTGGGTACCATCCACAGTTTTGCTGCGCATATCCTGCGCTTAGCACCATTAACCGCAGGTGTTGATCCCGAGTTTGAAGTAGACGAGGGCGTTAAGTTTGATCAAGTGTTTACACGGGAATGGTCACGCTGGCTTGAAACTGAACTCTGCGAGAACGCAACAAACGGTAATGCGTGGAAAACCGTCTTGCGGGTGGTAAGTATTGAATCCGTAAAAACTTTTGTACGCCATCTTTCAGAATTCGGGACTAACCTCGCGGTTGTACGTAAAGCTTCTGAAGTGACACTGGATATAAAGAAGTACAAAAATATTGCGGATGTATTATACGAAAAATATTATACCGCAAAAATTGAGAAACGTTCTGAACAGCGGTTCGTAAAAAATGACGATACTATCCGCGTTATTAAATCCTTGATGGACAATTATCCTGATACCAAAATATCGTCATTATCGAGTGATGATATACGGTGTTTTAATTATAAACTCACTACCACTGGCGGGTGGACAATTGAGGATATCGCTGAAGCGAACTCTCTCCGTATATTCCTTACTTCCGATATTGTTACCTCAACGTTAAAACTTATCTTGCCGTTTATTGAAATATTCCGCCGCGAGTACCTCCGTGAAGGAGCGGTATCGTTTGACGGAATATTATCCTTATGCCGTGATATGCTGAGATCAAATCATTCTATCCGTGAAGAATTTAAACACGAATTTTCTGCATTCCTTGTAGATGAATTCCAGGATACCGAACCTTCGCAAGGAGAAATTATACTGTACCTCTGTGAACATCCCGGCCGGTGTGCGGAAAGTATTTCTATACTAAACCTTGTACCGGGAAAACTTTTTATTGTTGGCGATCCTAAACAATCAATTTACCGTTTCCGCGGAGCGGATATCACAACATTTGAACGTATCCGCTCATTACTGATTTCCGGCGGAGCAGTAGAGTATACACTTAAAACTAATTTTAGGAGTAATAATCGTATTATAGACGCTGTAAACTCACTATTTGAAAACATAATGCCTTCTTATGAACCTATACACTGCCATCCGGATAATACCGCTGCACTGCCGCATCAAACCGTAGAGTTTATATCCCCCCAGAAAACAGGTGTTGAACCCGGTGAAGATAAAGAACTCAATGCTAGTGATGCTTGTGTTGGTGAAGCTTTCTATATAGCGGACTGGATTATCAAAAATGTTGGGAAACTGGAGATAACTGACACAAAAACCGGAGTAAGAAAGTTAAGGTACAACGATATTGCCATCCTCATGCGTACGGGCTCAAAATTTGATATCTACAAAGACGCTTTGAAACAGGAAGATATTCCGTATACCGTTGAAGGCGAACGCTCTTTTTATGATGTCCCCGAAATACATACGATGACAAATTTACTGCGTTGCATCGCAGATCCCGGTGATACCATAGCGCTGACCGGTGTTCTACACTCCCCTGTGGGCGGGTTAAACGAAAAAGATATATATATCCTCAGCAAATCATCTCTGCTTGATTACCGCCAGGACGTTCCCGTATTAATAGAAAAACATAAGAGTATCAACAGCGTGTATGCTGTCCTCCGGGAATTACACGTTTTATCCTCAACTCTCGGGGTGTATGAGATAGTCAACCGCACGGTGGAACTCATGGGGATTGATATTATTTACGCTACAGATTATCACGGGGAACAGCGTGTGGCAAATATTAATAAGTTTAAAATTATGGCGCTTGAACTAGGCGACCTTCAGGGTTTAACCTTTAACGAATTCATAGATGAGGTTGAAGAAAAACTTGAATCCTCTGAACCGGAAAGCGAGCACGCATTAACTGATGAAATGTCTGATATGGTGCGTATGATGACTATCCATAAAGCTAAGGGGTTGGAGTTTAACATTGTCTTTCTCCCAAACCTGCACGGTGGAATCCAGGGTAATAACAGGGATGCCGGGCCAAATGATTCTATGCTTACCGACTGGAGCAGCGGGAAAACAGGGTTTGGGTTAGGGCGGTTCTTGACAATGGAAATGGCAGAGCTCAAAACTACAGAGAAAAGTATTCTTCAGGCTGAGACGGTACGCGTATTGTACGTTGCAATGACACGCGCGAGGCAAAAACTTGTTTTACTTGGAAACCGTACAAAAAAACCGGTTGCCGGCGCATTTTTGAAACTATACCACCCGGGAAATGAAACTCAAGCACCGATACTTGAAGAAAAAAAGTTGGTCACATTGGTACCCTACAAATTTACAGCGGGTATTACTGAAACAACGGTTGATAAAAAAAGGGTTGAGGCCGGAGTTGAATTTATCCCTGCTGAAATTGTTGAAGCTATTAAACACCGGCGTAAACGTCTGGAAACTATAAAGAACTGCCCGTCTTTTGCTTCCGCCACGGCGTTACGCAAAAAAAACGGGGAGGATAACGATAACCGTGAAAGTTATTACGATACTGCGGTTACCCGTTACAAACATAGCGATACCAGCCGTGTAGTAGGTATAATAGCGCATGGCGTGCTTGAATCCTGCAAGTTTGACACTATCCCGGGTTTTGAGTGGATTAACGATGCGGTTACCCGGGAAATTAAGGTCTTGGAACCGTTATACCCGATACTCGACTGGCGGGAGGTTAGAGGTGAAGCAGTGAAAGTTGTCTCTTCTTTTTTTAATTCACCTGCGATGCAAGTATTGCTTACCTGCAAAATTGCTGCACAGGAAGCTGTGTTTATGTACTCACAGGACGGGCAAACATTCCGCGGGGCAATGGATCTAGTGTATTATAATCCCAGTGGCGGACTTGTTATTGCAGATTACAAAAGTGACTTCATACCTGAAGGCGTTACGCCTGAGAAGTATGCTCAAAAGTATAAGATTCAGTCATCTATTTACCGTGAAGCCCTCGCACGTTGTATACCGGGAATAAAAATTGCGGATATTAAATTCCATCTAATTTTTCTGCGGACCGGTACGGTGGTACCTATTTAACTTCTTCTCCAGGAATTTCAGGAGCGTTACCCATCGAATAACTCATGGTAACTTGGTTTGTGAGGTTATCAACAAAAACAACTTGTACTTTTTGTCCCGCGTTTTGTTTTTGTACACTAAGTTTTTGTTTTATGATTACTTCCCACCGGTTTGGGCTCGTGGCGGTTACTTTACCAGTTAATCCCGCGATCTGGGTGTACCACTCGCGGCTGCGTTTGATATTCGGTGGGGTAAGAAATACTATGCAGTCCAGCCATTGTGTTTCAGTTTTCGTGATAGCGTTTAATGCTGTACGTATTATCTGCCATTCTTTACTAAAATATTTTTTAGCTTTTTTAAACTCCTGTTCTTCAACACGCATACTCCCGGTATTGATATCCATAGTCACTACCTGTATGTTTGTCGGTATAAGATGTTTCTTGCCTTTTTTAACGGTTACGAGTTTAATATTCAATAAATTATCATCAGAGGTTACAGCCAAGATTTTGTTTATCCATATAAACTGTTCATTTTGTTTGCCATAAAGTTCCTGTGCTTTGATCAACACATGCCCAAGGCCGTTGGTGTCATCAAATATCTTAGCGTTTTCCTGGAAGCTGGTTGTTTCTATACCCGTATCTGTCATAACGGGCGCCTGGTTTTCGTTTTGGATATAATATATTACTTGTATTACAACAAGTACTGCTAGTATAATCCCCGCGCCAATAAGAATGAGTTTAAAAATTTTGTTCATGTTTATTTCTCCTGTTTATTTATACAACAAATACTTAGCGCGGACAGGCATAAAAGCGTCTATTCCTTCCTGCCATGATGAAATTATATCTTTTGCTGGCTTGTTTCCTTCCAATCCGGTAGCTGTACTGGCGTTACCCATAGCTTTTGAAAACCCGGATGAATTATCCATCGGTAAAATTATTTTATCGCCGTACAGATTATTCAGTACTGATAGTATATGCAATCCTGTGGATACCGGCTTAAATGTTCTTGGGTTGGTAATATGTATTTGCACGCCATGTACCTGCTGTTTTGTAAAAATATGGAAGAAAGGCTGGTAATGCATTGGGCGGAAATATACGCCGGGTAACCTGAATGCGTTTAATGTATCCGCCAGGGTGTCCGCATCAACCCATGGCGCACCAACGTATTCAAACGGCCTAGTAGTACCTACGCCTTCGGATACTTGTTGTAATTCGCCAATAAAACCTATACATGGATATAATAATACAGTCTGTGATGTTGGGATGTTTGGTGAAGTGTTTATCCAGTCCAACCCGGTATCATCCCATAACATTTCGCGGGTCCAGCCTTCCATTGGTATTACTTCAAGGTCACAGTTGATATCAAACTTTTCGTTGAATAACAGTGCGAGCTCTCCGATGGTCATCCCGTGGACAAGCGGGATTGAGTACATACCAATAAATGATGAGAATTCCGGTTCCAGGACAGGGCCTTCAACATTAAGGCCTCCTAACGGGTTTGGGCGGTCAAGGACTATAAACTTTTTGCCATTATCTTTCGCTGATTTCATAGATTGCGCCATTGTATAGATATACGTATAATACCTCGCCCCAACGTCCTGTATATTAAAAACCAATACATCCACATCCTTCAGCATCTGCGGGGTCGGGCTTCTTGTTGCTCCATATAAACTGTATACCGGGAGGCCGGTTTTTGTATCCGTAGAAAACGTGATCTTCGCACCTGCTGGTGCGTCGCCACGGACACCGTGTTCCGGGCCAAATAATGCGGTAATTTTTAGTTCCGGTATTTTTGCGAGTACATCAATATCCGACTGCAGTTTTGAGTTTACCCCGGTTGGGTTGGTAATTAATCCTATGCGTTTACCTTTAATGAGGTCAAGTTTTTTTGATACCAAAACCTCAAGGCCTAACTTAATTTTTGCATCAGCAGAATACAAAAACCCCGATGTTTGAAAAATTACGGTACCTGATAACACAAGTACTGATAACATTCTAATAATTGTCACTAAAACAATCCCCTTTCAAAAATACAACAGCCTAATTACTTTTTTCTTTCATACCAGCCAGTTGTTTTAAATAACTTTTTATAAGCTCGTTATCCGGGTCGATTACCAATACCCTGCTCCATTCCATCTGCGCGGCATCAAACTTTTTCTGGTGGTAATATTCTTGCCCGGCTTTTATATAATCTCCGATTTTTTGTTTATCTGTTTCAGTAACTGTTCCTCCGGCACTCAGCTGTTGGGCAGCACTAGCCGTGCCGGGAGATACCGGTGCGGCGGTACTGCGTTGCTGTGTTTGCGCGTACCCGTATTCCTGTACTGCTTTAACGGCAGCGGTTTTTTGTTTTGTAGACGATGCTTTTAGTTCTGCCGCAGCAGGTGCACCGGCGTAATCAAATAATTTCTGGCGTGCTGCAGATTTTTCAGTATCAATTTCTGTATTCAGTTGCGCGTACTGCTGCATCATTACCGCTGCCTGATCGTTTAACCCCGGCGCGCTCAACGCTACGGACTGGTTTATCACGCGGCTGATTTGTTTGCCAAGAATACGCTGTGCTTCTTCGTTACGGTTTTCCGCCATCAGTGATGATACTTCTTTCATAATTTCTCCAGATAATATTAGCTCCACATCTTTTTCTACCTCTGCATTGACATGTTTATTGTATACCTCTTTTGCAGTTGTTTTGTATAACACCACCCCGCTGCTTTCTGATACCGTATATCCAGGGGTATCAACGTTTTCGTATTCTACGCTTACTTTTGCAAGATCTAACGTATCCCTGAATTCTGGCAACCGGCCAAATCGTATAACAATACTGCGGGTTTCAAGTTCTACCATGTTAGAAATTGTTATATAAACATCCTTCCCGTCTTTCCTGGTTTCATACCCCACGATTTTGTCTACTTCGCAACCGGTTCCTGGGCTGATACATAACTTAATATTCTTCGCAACAGCGTTGAGTAACCCGTTGAATTCACGTGCGAATATCTCTGCGCTCTTTTCTGGGTTATCAATAAAATAATAATTGCCGTTCCCAACTTCTGCTAACGCCAGCATAACTTTTTCGTCATAACTCGTTCCTACGCCCATAGCGGTAAGTGAAACTTGTTCTCCGGCACACTTTTTTGCGATATCTTTCAGTTCATTAATCGTTGTTTTCCCTACATTTGCAATCCCATCGGATAAAAGTATTACGCGGTTAAGGCGGTCCTTACTGTTTTTACTCAATACCTGCCGCAAGCCTTCCTCGAGCCCTCCGGAAAGGTTGGTGCTATCGCCTGATGATAACGATTTGATAAGTTTTATGACCTTGTTTTTATCCCCGATCTTGCTCGCGGGGTATAGAACATTAACGTTGGTATCATAAGCTATAATAGATACTATGTCGTCGCTTGCAAGGTTATTAATTGCGGTAAGCGCAGCCTTTTTTACATATTCCAGTTTTTTTTCTGCCTCCATTGACCCGCTGCGGTCGATTACCAATGCAATGTTTAGCGGTACGCGTTTCACTGCGGGTTTTTTCGTACCTGTATATAACCCAACCCTGGCATATACAGTATTCTCATTTACATTAATAACGTATGGGTTGGAAAGATCAACTGCAATATTTAACACTTTATCCGCGTTAACTACCTGCGGTTGTTGTGTTACAACTGTTTCTTCTGAAGGAACAATTGCGCTTGCAACTTTTTTCGCTAAAAACCCTGATACTGTCTCAACCTGATCTTTACCTGTAGCATACGCTTTATGTGCAACCACGATTTCGCCTGTCTTTACGTTTATGATGTGTATATCCAGCCTCAGATTATTACCGGATATACTTATTCCGCCGGTAACCAAAAAATCGGCGCTCAGTAACTGCCCGATCCGTGATACTGCCGCGGGATCAATAAGACCTGTGAGTTCAAGTTTTTGTTCGTATAACACTTTCTCGAAACGGTCGCGCTCTATTACATTGATACCTTTTGTCCCTACGAGAGAGGTAACGATATAACTCGGTACTGTAATGCTTAACGTATCGTACTCATTCTTACCTGTAAAATTGTCGAACTTCGTTACTGCCACTGTAACTAATTCCGCTGCTGATAGGGTTAATGGTAATACTATCAGAAGCAACGCAGCTAGTACTGATGGTCCCTTTTTCATTGCAACACCGCCTCCATTCACAAAAATATTCATATTGGCAATTCACTAATTTTATATGTTCAATATTATACTACTAAACCTTAATGAAGTTACCCGCGGTTTTTCTTGTAATTATTTTATTACCTTATTGTTGACATACATACACGGATTTAGTATTTTTTAGTGCATATTTTTTATATTGAATCTTTAATTAATAACAGGAGATTGTTTTTCACTATGAAACTATCAGAGAAGCTCGCGGCGATCCAGCCGTCGTTAACCTTGGGATTATCAGCAAAAGCTAAGGCTCTACAGGCTAAAGGCGTGGATGTAATTAATTTCGGCGCAGGTGAACCTGATTTTGATACACCGGATAATATCAAGGCAGTAGCAAAAACTGAGCTTGATAAAGGGTTCACAAAATACACAGCAACTACCGGAATAATCGAACTCAAGCAGGCGGTATGCGATAAGTTTCATCGAGAGAACGGGTTGGAATATAAGCCAGAGAATATTATTATTTCCTGCGGTGCAAAGCATTCGTTATACAATACAATCATGGCAATAACAAATCCCGGGGATGAAGTCATACTTCCGGGCCCGTACTGGGTGTCGTACTATGAACAAATCCTTCTTGCCGGAGGAAAGCCTGTAATTGCAAACACTGATGAAACAACAGGGTTTAAACTAACCCCTGATTTATTAAAGAAATATTTATCCCCAAAGACTGTTGGGTTGATACTCACGAGCCCGTCAAACCCTACCGGCGCGATGTATACCATGGACGAACTAAAGGTTATCGCTGATATAGTATTATCACATCCCAACGCTATGGTGATATCCGATGAAATTTATGAAAAAATATTTTATGGTGATTTCAAACCCGTAAGTATCGCTTCTTTATCACCAGAAATACAAAACCGTACTATTATTATCAACGGAGTATCAAAAACATATTCAATGACCGGGTGGAGGATAGGATATCTCGCAAGTACAGATACGGTATTGATAAAAACTATCGGTAATTTTCAGGATCATGTAACCTCAAACCCTGTATCTTTCGCTCAGAAGGCCGCTGTTGCTGCGCTTAATAGCGATCTCGCAGTAGTCAATGCGATGGTTTCTGAATTTAAAACCAGGCGGGATTATATTGTTGCTGAACTAAACAAAATACCAGGGGTTAAATGTTTTCTCCCTCAAGGAGCGTTCTATGCGTTCCCCAACATTGCCGGAGTATTAACTAAAAAATATAACGGATCCGGCATACAGTCGTCCTTAGTATTATCCGAACTGTTGCTGCAACACGCAAAATTAGCGGTTGTACCCGGTATAGCTTTTGGCGCGAATAATTATCTGCGGTTTTCTTACGCAACCTCCATGAAAAACATTGTGGAAGGAATAAAACGGTTTGCTGAATTTGTAAATAAATTAGTATAATGTCTGTTTATTAAGGAGAACAATGGAAATATATGCCGAAGATTTATATTATTGACGTAACAAACCGTGATGGCGTACAAACCGCGCGGCTTGGGCTGGCAAAACTGCAGAAAACAATGATTAATTATTATCTCAACCAAATGGGGGTATTCCAGACAGAATTCGGTTTTCCCATGACATCACATGAAACTAATTATCTTAACGCCAACCTTGACCTTCACGAGATGGGTGTCCTTTCACCGATTAGGTTGAGCGGCTGGCTACGCGCTACACCTGGGGATGTAAAGGAATCATTTGAAAAATGCCCGAAATTAAAATATGTTAATCTCTCGATTTCCACCTCTGAACAGATGATTTTACATAAGTTCATGGGTAAGCTCGACCATGATGCTGTGATCAACAATATGGTAGAAGCTGTGCAGCTTGCAAAAAAATACGGGGCGGAAGCTGTGGGAGTCAATGCGGAAGACGCCTCACGCAGTAAAATGGATTACCTCATACGTTTTGCAAAAGCAGCAAAAGAAGCCGGGGCGGAACGGATAAGGTATTGCGATACTTTAGGATATGACAGCCCGTTTAGTATATATGACCGGATAAGAGAACTTGTTCTTGCCACCGGTATGCCCATAGAAATGCATTGCCATAACGATCTTGGTATGGCGGTTGCAGTATCAATTTCAGGGGCTAAAGCTGCAATTGATAATGGGTGTGATGCATACATTAATACCACGGTCAACGGTATTGGAGAGCGCGCGGGGAATGCTGACCTTGTTTCCACAATACTTGCATTAACAAAATCTGCCGGGTTTGCGGATAAGTACCCTCTGGATGAACGGTTAACGTTAAACATGGCATGGCGTATCTCTAAGTATGCGTCATATGCGTTTAATGTACCAATACCTATAAACCAACCTGGGGTGGGCTCTAATGCATTCGCTCATGAGTCCGGTATTCACGCGGATGGCGCGTTGAAAGACTGGCGGAACTATGAACTTTATCATTTTGAAGAACTTGGCCGCGGCGAACCTGAAATTATAGAAACCGGGCGGCATATAGTTGTCGGTGAATATTCTGGGATAAAAGGGTTCCGTAATGTAGCGGGTAAGCTCGAGATTGAATTCCCGGATGAAAATACCGCACACAAAATTCTTGACCTCACACGTGTAGCAAACGTACATACGCAAAAACCGCTTACTGACGATGAATTACGGTTTATCGCAAAATGGCCGGAACAAGCAAAGAAGTTAATGACTGTCATTCCGTGACAACAAAATATTTTGTTACAACTGTTTTATTATCACTGTTTTTTTTTGTGAATAACCTTAATGTTTACTCAAAAGATTTTTTTGATACCATAAAAACCAGGCGTTCTGTCCGACAATTCAAGCAAGTGCCTATAAACCCTGATTTACTTGATAAAATCGTTGATGCTGCGCGGTACGCGCCCTCCGGAGGTAACCGCCAACCCTGGGAATTTGTTTTGGTTAGTGACAAAACCTTATGTTCGGTCGTATTTGCAAACACCGCGTGGTTAAAATCTGCGGGTAAGCCGGTTACTGGGAAAGAGCCAGTTGCGTACATTGTTGTTTTAGGTAATCCAAAACTCAGCGGGTGTTATCTTGAAGATTGCGCAGCGGCAACCCAGAATATTTTACTTGCTGCCTGGGCTGAAGGAGTTGGGAGTTGCTGGATTGGGTCGGTGACTGCAAAGAATGTTAAGCCTTTACTCGATATCCCGCCCGGGATTGAACTAACTGCAGTGATTGCACTGGGATATCCCGATGAAACCGCCGTTGCTGTTGACAGACAGGTTGATGAAAGTGTTACCCCGGTACGCGATGATAAACAGGTTTTGAAAGTACCAAAAAAAGGGTTGAACGAAATTCGGTATATAAACAAGTACAGAAAAAAAGTTAAGTAATATCATGGGTAAGTACAAACCTATACCTTCGACTAAGACATCGCCCGAAAATGATAATCGCATAAATTATATAGCTTATTTTTGTCTTATTCTTTTTGTCTTACTTGTCCCGTTTTTCCCTGATGAAAAACTTGTACGTTTGAAATTGTTGTCACTGCAAACCCTACTTTTTTTTACAGCTATTTTTACCGCAGCGGATATGGTTTACAAAAAAAAGGTGGTTCTTACTTCCGTACCGGTAAATCTTCCTATTTTCCTATACCTTTCGTATATCGGCATACACTACGCGGTCTCGCAAGACAAGCCTACTGCTATGACAGAGCTTACGCGTAACATCTTATCCGCAATAATATTTTTTACCGCAGCACGGGTGGTGGATAGTTACAAAAAAGTTAAACTATTAGTTACAGCCTGGACAATCTCAGCAGTAATACTGGCAGTATACGGCATTGCACAGCATTACGGCGGGTTCATGATAATGCCGAAAGTAAAATTTGATGTCCCTCAGATGGATCGTATAATGTCCACCTTTGGTAATCCAATATTTTTTGCGGTTTTCCTGGTTACAACATTGCCATTGAGTATAGCAGCTGCGTTTACTGCAAAAAAATTGTTTACGCGTATACTTTTCATTTTCTGCGTTGTTGTTTTGCTTATTGCATTATATTTTACATATACCCGCGCGGCATGGATCGCGGCAGGAGCGGCATTAGTGGTGTTCGCTTTTGTATTAATCCGTACTTTACGTGCACGTATAATGTTTCTTGTTATTGCAACGGTTTTGCTTGGTGTTTTTGCGTTCTCCACCCGTACGGTATGGTTGCGGTTCCAGGAGCATCCTCTTATCTGGCGTGATACTGTTGTTATGTGGACAAAACATCCGATTGCCGGAATCGGGCTTGGAACTTTTCATCTGTACTTCCCAAAACATGCATCCGCGGAACTAAAAAAAATATTCCCGCAGGAAAGGTTTATTGTTAATGACGCGCATAATGAGTACCTTCAAATCCTAGCGGAAACCGGGGTTATCGGGTTTATTCTGTTTTTTGCGATTATATGTTCCTATTACCTATTTCTGCACAAAATATTCACTCAAAAGGTTGGGCATACCGGGGAACAGCGCGTCTGGCTTTCCGCAATTGCAGGCAGCGTTACTGCTGTGTTTGTACAAAACATTTTTTCTGTTGATATGCGGTTTATAATATCATCGGTTTACCTTTACCTGGTCATGGGTATCACCGCGGGGATAGGTTGTGCTAACAAAGAAACCGTACTAGTGAAGATGCCTATGGCCTGGCAGCGGGGTATTGCATCGGCAATAATTTTGTTTACCGCGTATTACAGTGCAGGAATGGTATTAAAACCGTATTTTGCGCAGCGTAAACTCGCACAGACACCGGACTTTTTTGAGCAAAAACTTAATAATCCTGAGACACAACTCGCTGAATTACAGCAACTTGCTGTTGAGCATCCGGCAGACCCGAGGGTACATGAAAAAATTGGATGGGTTTACGCAAAACAAAAAATGTTTACCCAGGCAATTGATGCATATGAAAAATCGTTGAAAATCCAGCCTTCGCATGGTGTATTCAATAATATGGGCAACGTGTATTTTCTGGCGCTAAATAATAAGGATATGGCCATTAAGTGTTATCAGGAATCACTGAAACTTTCTCCCCATCAGGTTGATGCGCGGTTAAACCTCGGGGTTGCGTTCTATTATAAAGGCATGCTTAAAGAAGCGGCGGATCAGTTTAAAAAGGTTTTAGAGATTGATCCAAATAATGAAAAAGCTATTATTTACTACAAAAAAATGGTGGAGTAACCATCTAAATTTTTGTGTATTATTTTGTTTGACTTTCCCCTGTAAAAAACATATAATTTTTTTATTAAAACCAGTAAAGATTGGACTTGTTTTTTATGATATTGCTATACTATGGTTTTTCTAAAAAAAGGTATAAAAAGTTGTGTATTCAATAAAATATAGCAATTTATGGAACATCGTAAATACGCTGGATTTAACTGTTTTATCGGAGTTATCCACACATGTGGACAACTCTGTGGGTAACCTTAGGTTCACTCTGTCTTTTGGGGGTTAAAACATGACTGAAATAGGCCTTGAGAAAGCGTGGGCGGACTTCCTACAGAAAATGAAGCAGGAACAGCCACAGGAAGTATATGAACTGTGGTTCAGCCCGTTAAAACTTTCCTCTTTAAAAGATGGTATTTTAACAATTGTATTACCTAATAAGTTTTTTGCGGATCAGATTGAGAAACGTTTCCGCGTAGATATTGAAACCTTTTTTACTGCAAAACTTGAAGAACGTGTACGTGTGGCATACGAGTTCTCTCAGGTTGTAGACGGAAAAATGGATTCAATCCAGCAGGAGCCTATTGAACAGCCTAGAGAAGAAAATGTTTTTACTGTAAATGTATTCAACCCGAAATATACGTTAGACACTTTTGTTGTCGGTCCGTCAAACCGTTTTGCCGAAGCTACCTCAGAAGCAGTGGCAAAAGAGCCGGGAAGAGCGTATAACCCGTTATTTATATACGGAGGTGTGGGGTTAGGTAAAACACATTTATTAAACGCTATTGGCCATTATATTAAACAAAACACACCGGTACTGAAAGTGTTGTATGTATCCAGTGAACGGTTTATCAATGATTTTATAGAATCTGTCCGCCAGAAAACGTTTGAAAAGTTTCGTTCTAAATACCGCAGCCTTGACTGCCTGTTGATTGATGATATACAGTTTCTTACGGGTAAAGAACAGTCTCAGGAAGAGTTTTTTTATACGTTTAATAGCCTTTTTGAATCGCATAAACAGATTGTTATCACCAGTGACCGTCCACCAAAAGAATTACCGACACTGGAGGAACGTTTAATCTCACGGTTTGAATGGGGTGTTGTGGCAGATATAAAACCGCCTGACCTTGAAACACGGATAGCAATCCTGCGGAAAAAAGCTGAACTCGAGAAACTGGTCGTCCATGATGAAGTAATACTTTTTCTTGCAGGACAGATTAAAACTAATATCCGTGAACTTGAAGGCGCGCTTATCCGGGTTGTTGCGTTCTCATCTTTACTGGGTACGGAGATTACGGTGGAAAGCGCTAAAGAAATACTAAACGATATCCTTCCCTCACAAAAAGCTCCTGCAGAGGTAACGATTGAGCGTATACAAAGAATCGTAGCAAAAGAGTTTAATCTTAATGTGAGTGAAATGAAATCTAAACGCCGGACTGATTCCGTTGCGTTCCCCCGCCAAGTAGCAATGTATCTCTCGCGGACGCTTACAGAATGTTCGCTTACTGAAATTGGTGAAGCCTTTGGTGGGAAGGATCACACAACTATAATGCATGCTTGTAATAAAATTAAGGCAAAAATCAATAATGACTGTTACTTTTTAGCTTTGGTTAATAAGATAACAACCGAGATCCGTGAAGGTAAGGATTTGAATACTGATAAGTAGTGATTAACCTGTTGATTAAGTGTTAGTGGATATGTAACGTTTACTGGTTTCGTGTTTAGTATAAGAAATTTGTTAGTTCTTTTAGTATGTGTTAATGGTTGTCAACAATTACAGAATTGTTGGGTGGTTGTTTTTTTGTTGATTATCAATATAAATCATAAGGGGTTTTTGTTATCAACAGTATACAATAATTAACAGTCCCTATGAATATGAAGAAGAGTATATAAATAAGGAGGAAGTATTAGTAATGAAGTTTACTTGTTCAAAAACAGTCTTAACAGAAGCATTGCAAACCGTACAGCTTGCGGTATCAAACAAAAGTACAATTCCAGCATTAAGCAATTTCCTTATGGAGACAAATAAGGAAAAGGATTTTGTTAAATTAAGCGCAACTGATCTTGAAATTGGTATACGTTGTCACATGGAGTCAAAAATAGCGCAGGAAGGTGCAATATCAATACCAGCGAAGAAATTATTAGAGATCGTACGGGAACTTCCTGATATGGACATTACATTATCATCATCAGAAGCTAACCGAGTAACCATCTCCTGTGGGAAGTCAGTATTCAGAATTATCGGTATACCAAAAGAAGAGTTTCCTATACTACCGGATGTAAAGGACACAAAAAATTTGTCTCTCCCAGCAACGATTATCAAAGAAATGATCGCAAAGACAAGTTTTGCTATGTCTACGGATGAAACCCGGTACGTATTAAACGGGATTTTACTGGAAGTAACAGAAAAAGAAGTTAAGATGGTGGCAACAGATGGGCGGAGGTTGGCATACATCTCCAAAGAAAATGTTGGCGGAAAAATTGCCCCAGCCAGTATCATTATGCCAAGTAAAGCAATCACAGGGGTGTTACATCTATTGGAAACCACAAAGAGTGATAAGGTAGATATTAATATTGGTTCAAACCAAATAGCGTTTATCTGTGGTGATACACTATTCATATCAAGATTAATCGAAGGCGAATTCCCGAACTATGATCAGGTAATCCCAAAGAAGCCATCAACAAAAGTTAAGGTAAACACAAAAAATATATTACAGGTAACCCGAAGAATGTCTGTTTTGGTAACAGAACAATCAATCCCCATGAAATTTACATTTGGTAAAAAATTGTTAAAACTTATGGTTACCTCCCCGAATATCGGCGATGCTGAGGATGAAATTGATATAGAATATGACGGCGAAATAATTGAGATTGCGTTTAATCCCGCATTTGTGCTTGCGGTACTTAAAGAAGTTACGGCAGAAGAGGTGGTGTTTGAACTCAGCGGTGCGTTAACCCCCGGAGTATTACGCCCGGCAGATGATAACAATTATGTTTGTGTAGTCATGCCGATGAGGTTGCAATAATACAAGTGGTGCACGCGAAGAATGCGGAGTGGCACAACGTTAAAGACGCAGTGTCAAAGGTTTTAAAGAGGATCGGGATAGATCCCGAACTCGAACTAGTTTTCCGCGCATGGGATGACGTCTTAGGAGACCTGGGGAAGTATGTTAGGTTTGAGGAAATACGGGAGAAAAAAGTTATTATTGCGCGGACGGAAGTGCCGTTGGCTAAACAAGAACTGTTGTTAAGAAGAAACGAAATTATCCGCGAGATAAATAAGCATTTAAAGAAAATAGTAATAACAGATATAGTTTTTACGGATGTACACGGAGGTAAGAAGGTTAATGTCAAAAAAAGGTGATGAAAAGAATCCGTTAGCCGGTATTGACCAGCAAACGGATGGATACAACGCTGATAAAATTCAGGTACTCGAAGGATTGGATGCCGTACGTAAACGCCCGGCAATGTATATTGGCTCAACCGGTATCCAGGGATTACATCATTTGGTATACGAAGTTGTGGATAATTCGATTGACGAAATTCTTGCGGGATACTGTAAGAATATAGACGTCATAATCCATGATGACAATACGTTAACGGTTATTGACGACGGGCGGGGTATTCCCGTAGATGCTATGACCACCGTCAAGGATCCGCGGTTGAAGAATAAGTCCGCATTGGAAGTTGTGATGACTGTCCTTCACGCAGGAGGTAAGTTCGACCGTAAAGCATACCAGGTATCCGGCGGATTACACGGCGTTGGCGTATCCGTTGTCAATGCGTTATCAGAATGGCTGGATGTTGAAGTATCGCGTGACGGTAAACGTTACCACCAACGGTTTGAAAACGGCGGGAAAAATGTTACCAAACTGGAAGTCATGGGTAGTACAGATGATCGCGGGACTAAGATTACGTTTAAGCCGGATGGCACAATTTTTTCTACCATAGATTTTAGTTTTGATACGTTATCAAACCGACTGCGTGAACTCGCATACCTTAATCCTGGTGCGACAATTACAATTATGGATGAACGTACGGATAAACAGCACACGTTTTCGTATGAAGGCGGGATCGTTACGTTTGTCAAATTTTTAAATACCAACAAAAACGTTCTGCACCCGGAACCCATATATTTGAAAGCCGAGAAAGACGATATTATAATTGAAGCGGCGATACAGTATAACGACGGGTATGCTGAACAGGTATTCAGTTTTGTTAATAACATCAATACAATAGAAGGCGGGACGCATATGATCGGATTCCGGTCCGCTCTCACCCGCGTGATAAATGATTATATCAAGAAAAATGAATTGGTAAGGAAACAAGAATTTTCATTACAGGGCGATGACGTAAGAGAAGGCCTTACCGCCGTAATCAGTTTAAAAATCCCTGACCCGCAGTTTGAAGGGCAGACTAAAACAAAGCTTGGTAATGCTGTGGTAGAAGGAATCACAAAATCTATTGTTGGCGAAAAACTTGGAATTTTTTGTGAAGAAAACCCGTCAGTAGCGACAAAAATTGTTGAGAAAGCGTTTACCGCAGCGGAAGCACGGGAAGCGGCACGTAAAGCACGGGAGCTTACCCGGAGAAAAGGCGTGATGGACATGGCGTCGTTACCGGGTAAACTTGCTGACTGCAGCGACCGCGATCCCGAAAAGTGTGAACTCTTCATAGTTGAAGGCGAATCCGCAGGGGGTAGCGCAAAACAGGCAAGGAACCGCGAGTACCAGGCAATTCTTCCGTTAAAAGGAAAAATTATTAATGTAGAAAAATCGCGGTTAACCAAAGTGCTGGGCAATGATGAAATACGTACGATGATAACAGCGATCGGGACCGGGATTGGGGAGGAAGATTTTAACATAGAAAAAACGCGGTATCACAAGATTGTTATTATGACTGACGCGGATGTTGACGGTGCGCATATCCGCACATTATTACTAACCTTTTTCTACCGCCAGATGCACGAGTTGCTTACTAAAGGATATATATACATCGCACAGCCGCCGTTGTATAAAGTTAAGAAAGGAAAGAAGGAGTTGTATCTTGACAGCGACCAGGAACTTGATAAATACCTTCTTGACGAAGTGCTGGAGAACGTAAAACTTTCACGTACAGCAAAACAAAAAACTGTGCAGGAATATGATGCAAAAGAAATGCGCAGTATTTTTATTAAACTCCAGGAAATGGATAACCTTTTAAAGAAATTGTCAAAAAAGAATGTTACGTGGGAAGAGTATATGAAACTGAAAAGCGTGAAAGAAACATTGCCGCTGTACCGTGTGGAATACAACAACAAGGTGGATTATATTTATACAGAAAAAGAGTGGAAAGAATGGAAACTTTCATACCTCGCGTCATTACCCCCAGAACAGCAGGCGTTACAAACCGTAACAGCGAATGTTAGTATTTCAGAAGAAACCATCCGCGGGGCTGATATAAAAGACCTTTGGGAGATACCCAAGATTGAAGCTATTATGAAATACCTGCAGAAATACGGGTTTGAGATGTCAACGGAAGGCGTTAAAAACAAAACTGATGCTGGGTTCCGGCTGGAACTAAACGGGGATACAGTAGACGTAACAGACCTCCGGCAAATGGTTGTCACCATCCGTGAATTCAGCGGTAAAGGAGTGGTGATACAACGGTATAAAGGCTTAGGTGAGATGAACCCGGAACAGTTATGGGAAACCACAATGGACCCGGACAAACGCAAACTATGGGTGGTACGTTTGGAAGACGCTGTTGCAGCGGATCATGTGTTTACTACATTAATGGGTGAACAGGTGGAACCACGGAGGATGTTTATTGAAGCGCATGCGTTGGAAGTAAAAAACTTGGATATATAATGAAACGTTTTCCGCAGCCATTAAACATAATATTAGCGATATCAGCAGCGGTATATCTTCTCTGTGCGAATGCGACAGTTGTAGGACAATATGAAGACGATGCGATTTACATACTATCTGCCACTTCGCTTATTCGTGATGGAAATTATAATGTCCAGCCTGCAGCGGATGTTAAGTACCGCATAGGACAGCCGCCGGGATTGCCAATAATTCTCGCGCCGGTAACTTTGATATTCGGGAAAAAGTATGTTTTATATAAAATACTGCCGTTATTGTTTATGCTGGCTGGGATTGCGGTATGTTATAGATATTTCATAGCTGCGGGAACCGGCACGGTTACAGCAGGGTGGCTGGCATTGTTATTAGCATTACATCCTCTTATAGTACAGTACGCCACTGTGGTTATGACGGAAAGCATATATTTGTTCTTAAGTATTACAGTACTGTTGATGTTACAGAAAAAGTCGCCATGGTGGGTGACAGCGTTATTAGCAGGCGCGTGTTTTTATATGAGAACCATAGGTATAGCGTTGATACTCGCAGTTATTTTAGAAAAAGTTATTACACGTGACTATAAGTACGCGGTTAAATTTGCGGGGGTTACGTTATTAATGGTACTCGGATATTTTGTTTGGCGTATGTGGTACGACGGTAAAACTTTGACAACGTTTATTACAGCAGCGGGGATATGGTTTTCCCCTAATTTACTGGATAAAGTGTGGTACTACGGCCGCGGGTTCTTCACCCGTGGTATTTTTGCTGTGGTAAAATTTGATCACTGGGCAATTGTAATACTCGGATGGATACTCATAATTATTGGTTTAGCCAGGGCAAGTAAGAACAGTAGCGGTACAGCGCTTGCTGCCGGGCTGTATTTTGTGTCATACACACTCATACTTCTAGCATGGCGGAACGTTGCGGCAAGGTTTTTATTACCCCTTCTACCGTTGGTACTACTTTACACCAAGGATGTTGTTTTATGGATTATAAGAAAAGTCAAACTGGATACCAGAGCAGTAAAATATGCGGCAGCAGGGTTTTTACTGGTATTGTATATGTTCGGAAACGTTAAATCCGGGATAGCATCTATCCGTAATGAAGGAAAGAAAAAGAATTATCCTGTAGAAGCCGTGGAGTGGGTAAACAAGAATACTTTACCCGCTGAACGGTTCCTCGGGAATTTAACTTTTTATTTTTATACCAACCGCGAGACCATCCTTTTCCCTAACGAGGATTTCAGGTATGCCGATGATTTTTATATTTATGTGTGTAACAACAGAATTGACTATATCTTTTTATTCACTCCCTCCCGCATTGCGGAATCGTATGACGAGGATAATGATACAAGGACATATATGACAAATGTTGATGAGATATTTGTAAAACAATTCCGGAGGTACGAGTTAGTCTCAATTGACGAAGAACAAAGATTTAAACTTTTTCGTGTGTTAAAAGGTAAACGTGAAGATTTTACACGGTCATACGCAGCTTATGCCCAGGCATTGGGGTTGTATCAACAGGGAAAAATCGATGACGCGATTGCTATGACAGAGCAAGCGCTGGAGGTAACACTATTTTTTCCTAAAGCATACGCTTTACAGGGAAGTTTGTACGCCGAGAAAAAAATGTATGCAGAAGCAATAAACTGGATTACCCGCGCACTGGAACAAGAGCCGGAATACCCGTATGCCCAGGCGGTACTTGGCGGGATTTATCAACAAATGAAGCAGGATACACAGGCAATAGAAGTGTTTAAGAAAGCGTATGTGTCCGCCCGAAAATACGGGGATACCGCGCTTGCAGGTAAATTAAAAACAAACCTTGAAGAACTGGGGTGTACAAGTTTTGAGTAAAGTACTGGTTAACGAGTTCAGCTGGTCAGTCAGCCGGCAACGCAGTTTTGATGAATGTAAACGCAAGTATTACTATACTTACTACGGATCATGGGATGGATGGAACCACGATGCGGATGAAACAAAACGCAAGTGTTATATGCTAAAAAACATGAGTAACCTCCCGATGTTTACCGGATCAGTCGTGCATGAGGTTGTACAGGAAATACTTGAACGTATGCGTGATGGCAAAGAAAGCGATCCTGCGGAACGTGCAATGGTTGCTGAAAACAGGTTGCTAAAAGGTATTAAACAGTCAGAAGAAGGCGAGTGGAAGAAAAACAGTAAACAGTACATCAATCTATTTGAACACTATTATGGCGGCGGGATAAACAGTGTTACTCTGGATACCTGTAAAACAGCGGTCATGCAGTGTACCACAGCGTTATTCAGTAACCGTATATTTGAACGCATAAAACTGACAGCTCCCGTGCAATGGAGATCAATAGAACTTCTGGAATCCACAAAAGTTGATGCTTACAAAGTATGGGTTAAGTTTGATTTTGCGCTTGAGATCAATAATGAGTTTCATATAGTTGACTGGAAAACCGGGCGTGAACACGAGGAAGACCTCGCACAGCTTGCCTGTTACGCGTTTTACGCTAAAAACACAAAAGGTATTGATCCGGATAAGATTGCGTTAACTCTGGTATACCTCCGCGATAATACATGGAGAACAGAACGTATTACCGGTGAACAGGTTGATGATGTGAGAAAAGCTATTGTAACAAACTGCGTGGCAATGCAGGAATTGTTGGATGATAAAGAAAATAATGTTGCCTCAGAAAAAATGTTTCCAAAGACAGATAAAAAGTATAAATGTAAACGGTGTAATTATAAAGAACTATGCGGGGAAAAGTAGGGTAATAAGAATATTTATTAACGCTATTATAGGAAAGGATTTGTTGTAATGGTAGACGAAAAAATCGGCGGAGAAGAAAAAGATAATCAAAACGGGCAGGTGCCGGAGAAAGCGTTACCGCCAAACGTTTTCCCCAGAGATATTGAAGAAGAGATGAAAACATCGTACATCGACTATGCGATGTCGGTGATTGTTGGCCGTGCGTTACCCGATGTACGGGATGGGTTAAAACCGGTCCACCGGCGGATACTCTACGCGATGAAAGAAATGGGCCTCAATAAACGGTCAGCGTACAAAAAAAGCGCGCGCGTGGTCGGCGATGTTCTTGGTAAATATCATCCTCATGGTGACAGCTCTGTGTATGACGCGCTGGTACGTATGGTCCAGGACTTTTCATTGCGGTACACACTGATTGACGGGCAGGGAAATTTTGGCTCGCTTGACGGTGACCCGCCTGCGGCTATGCGGTATACCGAAGTCAGGATGGATACTATCGCTGATGAATTGTTGATAGATATCGACAAAAACACAGTTGATTTTGTACCAAACTACGACGGGTCAATGACAGAACCTACGGTTTTACCCGCAAGATTACCTAACCTGCTGGTTAACGGTTCATCTGGAATTGCTGTGGGTATGGCAACAAACATACCGCCGCATAATCTTGTAGAAATTATTGACGGAATAAATTTATTAATCGAAAACCCGGCGATAGAAATCGCGGAACTCGCAAAAGTTATCAAAGGGCCGGACTTTCCTACAGGCGGAATTATTTATGGTAAATCCGGAATAAAGAGTTACCTCGAAACAGGCCGTGGAAGTATTACCATCCGCGCAAAAGCTGAGATTGAAGATATTAAAAGCGGGAAACAAGCAATTATCATCAACGAGATGCCGTACCAGGTAAACAAAGCGCAATTGTTAAGCCATATCGCAGAACTTGTGAGAGACAAAAAACTGGAAGATATCTCCGACCTCCGTGATGAATCTGACCGTGACGGTGTACGCGCGGTAATAGAAATTAAACGCGACGGTAATGCGCAGATAGTATTGAATAATTTGTATAAACATACGCAGATGGAAGTCTCCTTTGGCGTAATTATGCTTGCCCTGGTGAACAATAAACCCAGGGTATTGAATATTAAAGAAGTACTGGAACAGTATATAGAGTACCGTAAGGTCATTATTGTCCGGCGGACAAAGTTTGAGTTGGATAAAGCAGATAAACGCGCGCATATCCTTGAAGGTTTACGGATAGCGCTGGATAACCTCGATAAAATTATACGTACGATCCGTGAAGCAAAGGATACGGATACCGCGCGGGAAGAGCTGATGCTGAAATTTAAACTTTCAAAAGTACAGTCACAGGCAATACTCGATATGCGGTTACAGCAGCTTACCGGGTTAGAACGCAAAAAACTTGAAGACGAATATCTTGAGTTAATAAAAACAATTGAGAGATTAAAACTTATACTTTCAAACCAAAAAAGGGTTTTGGAGATAATTAAAACCGAACTTGCGGAGATCAGGGATAAGTACGGCGATAAACGTAAGACCGCGATTGTTGCGAGAACCACTGAACTTACGGATGAAGATCTAATACTTAAAGAAGACGTGGTGGTCAGTATCTCGCATGCAGGATATATCAAACGTATCCCAGTAAATATTTATCGGTCACAACGCCGCGGGGGTAAGGGTATCACCGGTGTTATACCAAAAGAAGAAGATTTTGTGGAGGATATGTTTGTTACCTCCACCCACGCGTATGTATTATTCTTTACAAACAAAGGACGGGTGTACTGGCTGAAAGTATACGAAATCCCGGAAGCCAGCCGTCAGGCAAAAGGCAAGGCGCTGGTGAACCTTATCCGTATAACATCGGAAGAAAAGGTTACCGCCTATATTCCAGTAGAAAGTTTTGAGAATGAAGCCAGAAAGTACTTATTGATGATCACAAAACAGGGTACTGTCAAGAAAACCGAACTTGTGATGTACAGCAACCCGCGGCCAAGCGGGATTATAGCAATCGGGCTGGATACCGGCGATGAGCTTATCGACGTAAAACTTACTGACGGGAAGCAAAAAGTGTTTATTGCCACGCGTAACGGTAAAGCAGCGTTATATAAAGACGAACAGGTGCGTAATATGGGCCGTGGAGCAAAAGGCGTACGCGGGATACGGTTGGAAGCCAGTGATATAGTTGTTGGCGCGGATATAGTTACCTCCGACGATGTGATACTTACTGTTACTGATAAAGGGTATGGCAAGCGTACCGAAGTCAGCGAGTACCGGTTAACCAACCGCGGAGCAAAAGGCGTTACCAACCTCAAGAGTACCGACAAAAACGGTTGTGTTGTTGGTATCCGTAAAGTTAATACGGAACAGGACCTTATGATAATGACAACACAAGGTATGGCAATCCGTGTGCCAATAAGAAACATTTCAATAATTGGCCGTGCGACACAAGGCGTGCGGTTGATACGCCTTGATGAAGGCGATAAAATTGCGGCAGTTGCCAGTATCGTTAAGGAAGAAGAGGCAACTAACGGCAACGGTGAAGGCAATGGCACACCGCCAACCCCGGCAAGCCCTGAAGGTAATCCTGTAAAAGATGAGAAGTGACGGTAATAATATAACCCCGCGTGAAGCGAAGTATGTAGTGTTTGAGCATACAGCGGATATCGGACTGGAAATCCGCGGGGTAGCATTAGACGATTTTTTTCGTAATGCCGCAGAGGGTATGTTCTACATAATCTTTGGGAAAGAGGTTATGTCGCTTACCAACCCGAGGATGGAATGTAAAACCGCTAAGTTTAACCTCACCGCGCAAACGGGTGAAGACTTACTGATATCCTGGCTGAACGAACTGTTATTCCGGTACGCAACAGAAAAAATAGTTCCCCTTAATTTTGAATGCATAATCCATGAAGCAACAGAAAAAGGCGGGGATTGGCAGGTTACCGCAAAGATATATTACCGCCAGTTTATCCCAAAAAAAGACGTTGTGGCGATGGATATCAAGGCTGCAACGTATCACGATCTTAAGATCAGGAAAATTGGCGATAACTATACCGCGCGTATAATTTTTGACGTGTGAACCGTAGAGCATCACCTCACATTTACTTGTATTCTCATTGACAACAGAAACTTTATATGCTATATTTCTATTGACAATAGAAACAGCAAAGGACAATGGATATGAACAAAGACCAGTTGATACAGGTTATCGAAGACCAACAACAAAACCGTCTCAGCGCCGCAGAAACTGTTACGCGGGAAAAATATTCAGATATAGGGCCGTTAAAAAAACACAAAAATATTGTTATCATTACCGGTATAAGAAGATGCGGGAAGTCAACATTTTTAGCGGAGGTCCGGAGGAAAGAAAAACATTCGGACTATTACTTAAACTTTGACGACGACCGGCTGATAGAATTTAAAGTTCCCGACTTCCAAAAACTGTATGAAGTGTTCATCGAACTTTACGGTGAACAAGACACCTTCTTTTTTGATGAAATACAAAATATAGAAGGCTGGGAACGGTTTGTCAGGAGGCTGCATGATTCTAACAAAAAAGTTTACATAACCGGCTCAAACGCTTCGATGTTAAGCAGAGAACTTGGCACACATCTAACCGGACGGTACAGCCAGTTAGAACTTTACCCGTTTTCGTTTAGAGAATACCTTACCTGCCACAACATAGATACCGGTATTTCCGGTATCAATACAACACCCCGCAAATCTGTGTTGAAAAGGTTTTTTATGAAGTATATCAAAGACGGCGGGTTCCCGGAATACGTAAAAACAAAACAAGCCGACTATCTCAAAATGCTATACGAAGGCATACTGTACAAGGATATATTGGCCAGATACAACCTATCAAATGAAAAACAGATTAAAGAACTTGTGTATTATGTTGCGAGCAATATTGGCAAAGAAATAAGTTTTAATTCATTAAAAACAATGTTAGGACTGGGAAGTTCTACGACGGTAAAAGAGTATTTTTCATATTTCGAGAATTCGTACCTAACATTTCTGCTACAGAAATACGACGTTTCAGCAAAGAAACAGGTGTATAGCAACAAAAAAGTGTATTTCATAGATACTGCCGCCGCGGAACATCTAGGATTCAGGTTTTCCTCAGACAAAGGACGGTTATTAGAAAACATCGTGTTTATTGAACTCAAAAGAACCGGGCAGGACGTGTTTTTCCATAAAAACGCTAAAGAATGCGATTTCATAATTAAACAAGGAAACAAAATACACGCAGCGCTTCAGGTATGCACTTCTTTAGAAAACAAAGAAACCCGGGACCGCGAACTAACCGGGCTATTGGAGGCGCTGAACTATTACAGCCTTCCTACGGGATACATTTTAACGGAAGACGAGGACGAGGTTATCAATACTAACGGAAAAAAGGTGCAGGTCACGCCTATTTGGAAATGGCTGGTCAACAATCAGTGGTTGAGGTATTAGAACAAAATGGCAGTCCCGATTGGTATAAAAAAACTCGATGCTTACCGGTACGAGATCCCGAAAACCGGCGGGATGAATGTTCCCGGGTTGATTTATACTTCCGAAAAAATGTTATCCGCAATATGTAAAGACGGTGCGTTACAGCAGGTAGCGAATGTCGCATATCTTCCCGGTATAATCGGCCGGTCATTAGCAATGCCTGACATCCACTGGGGTTACGGGTTTCCTATAGGCGGGGTAGCTGCGATGGACTATAATACCGGCGTTATTTCCCCTGGCGGGATCGGGTACGATATCAACTGCGGTGTCCGTCTGATCCGCACAAACCTTAAGATGGAAGAGGTTAAACCAAAACTTGAAGAATTGTTGAATATACTCTTCACCAATATCCCCTCCGGTGTTGGTTCAACTGGAAAAATTAATCTTAGCAACGACGATGTTGCACAGGTATTGAATACCGGCGCTGGCTGGGCAGTATCTCAAGGATACGGTTCAAAATCTGACCTTGAGCATACTGAAGAAAACGGAAGTATTGAGTACGCAAACTCAGAAAAAGTAAGCCCCCGCGCAATTACCCGCGGGAAAGAACAGCTTGGCACTCTTGGTGCGGGTAATCATTTTATTGAACTCCAGGAAGTGGTTGAAGTGTACGACGAAAAAATAGCGAACGCATACGGCCTATGGCTTGGCCAGGCTGTGATGATGATCCATACAGGTTCCCGCGGGCTTGGGTACCAGGTATGCGATGACTACCTCAAAACCATGGGCGATGCGGTAAGGAAGTATGGTATAAGTATTCCCGACCGCCAGCTTGCTTGCGCACCGGTAACCTCGCCCGAAGGGAAAGCGTATTTCGCAGCGATGAGCGCCGCGGCGAATTACGCGTGGGCAAATCGCCAGGTTATCACTCATTGGATACGTGAAAGTTTTGAACATACGTTCCGTATCGGTGCGGGTAAGCTCGGGCTAGACGTTGTATACGACGTTGCGCATAATATCGGTAAAATTGAAGAGCATACGGTTAACGGAAAACTTAAGAAAGTTGTTATCCACAGAAAAGGAGCAACCCGTTCCTTTGCTGCCGGGAGAAGTGAAATTCCAACTGATTACCGTGTATATGGCCAGCCGGTACTCGTTCCGGGCAGTATGGGCACCGCGTCGTACGTTCTCGTAGGGACGGAGAAAGCAATGTCTGAAACCTGGGGTTCCACATGCCACGGTGCGGGCCGCGTGATGTCACGTACGGAAGCGTTAAAACGTAAACGCGGTGAAGATGTTGTTAATGAACTCAATGCACAAGGAATTATGATAAAATCTAAATCACGGAAAACTATTGCAGAAGAAATGCCGCAGGCGTATAAAGACGTTAACGCTGTAGTTGATGTGTGCCATGAGTCCGGTATTGCCCGGCGTGTAGCGCGAATGGTACCCGTTGGGGTTATTAAAGGATAAAGGAAGGGAATGTTAAATGATTGATATCAAACTTATCCGCGAAAATTATGATATGGTAAAACAAAACGTGCTTAACCGCGGCGGGAGGTATATCCCGACGCTTGAACAGATTGTTGAGCTTGACTCCACCCGCCGGGAAGTGTTGTTGAAACTTGAAGCGTTACAGGCGGAAGTCAACAAAAGTTCTGCGGAAATACCGAAACTAAAAAAAGAAAAGCGGGATGCTGAAGTAAAAACTATTGTTGAAGCGAACCAAAAAAGGAAAGAAGAGGTTAAGGGGTTCAAAGACACGCTTGATAAAATCGAAGCGGACCTTTTGCTCCAAACACAGTCGTTGCCCAACCTCTGCGATGCATCAATCCCTATCGGTAAAAATGAGACTGAGAACAAAGAAGTGCGGCAAGTGGGTACTCCGCGGGCAATTGATTTCCCCGCGAAAGACCATACCACCCTCGGCGAGAAACTTGATATCCTTGACTTTGCACGTGCAGCAAAACTTTCGGGCTCGCGGTTCGTCGCGTTAAAAGGGCAGGGTGCGCGGCTGGAACGCGCGTTGATAAACTTTATGCTTGACGTGCATACTCAACAACATGGATATACCGAAATATTTCCCCCGTTTCTCGTGACGGAACAAACGATGACGGGCACAGGCCAGCTGCCAAAGTTTCGGGAAGAACTTTATCAATGCGGCGCTGCGGAGGACAACGCGTTTCTTATTCCCACAGCCGAAGTGCCGTTGACGAACATGCATCGGGACGAAGTGTTCGACGATACAATGTTACCAAAATATTACACAGCGTACACCGCGTGTTTCCGCCGGGAAGCCGGGTCGTATGGTAAAGACACCCGCGGGCTTATCCGCAACCATCAGTTCAACAAAATTGAACTCGTAAAACTGTGTATGCCGGAACAATCGATAGCAGAACTTGAATCATTAACCGCTAACGCAGGTAAGATCCTGGAACTTCTCGGGCTTCCATATCGTGTGATTGAACTTTGTACCGGCGATATCGGGTTCTCGAGCGCGAGGACGTATGATCTTGAAGTATGGATGCCGGGCGAGGACGGAGGAAAAGGAAAGTGGCGCGAGATATCCTCGTGTTCCAACTGTACCGACTTCCAAGCGCGTAGGATTAATATTAAGTATAAAACAAAAGACGGGAAACGCGGGTTCGTACACACGCTTAACGGCAGCGGGGTTGCAGTGGGGCGGACATTCGCGGCGATACTCGAGAATTATCAACAACCCGACGGAAGCATAGTTATACCTGAAGCGTTACGGCCATATTGCGGTTTTGACAAAATCGGGTAAAACAGTAACGATATATAGTTGCGTGGACTCGCGGGTTTGGTTATAATAATTATCGTAAGCTTTACATAAACGGAGAGGTGACCGAGCGGCCGATGGTGCTGGTCTTGAAAACCAGTGTAGGCGCAAGCTTACCGGGGGTTCAAATCCCTCCCTCTCCGCCAAGAATATAGAAGAACCTTTTATTATTTATCTATTATTCCGTATTTACGGACTAAATTATAACACAGTTCAATATTCTCTAACCGCGTTTCTTTATGAATGAATCCTATTATATTAAAACGTCCTGGTATTTTCGTCTCCGGCCGTAAAAGTTGCTTTACCATATCTTCGATTTGTTCCGCCGTACCTAACCCTAAAACAGTATGGTCAGTCTGTGCTTGAAAGGAAAATCCGCCTCCAAATTCTTTTAAATACTCCCCGTGATCAGCAAACACACCCGGGCCGTCAATACAAAGTATGCCCAGTTTATCATGTAATGTTTTATAATGCTGCATACTCCGCCCGCACAAGTGCATTCCCCGGCCGCTACGGTTAAATGAATTATATAATTTCAAATGATGCGGTAAGACAAACTGTTCATAAACATCCTGTGATATCATTTGGATACTATCATCACAAATATGAAACCGGCTGTTGGATGGTATCTGTAATTCCGTCCCGCGAATAATTTTATGCCACGCTTTAATTCGGGCGATTGTTTTCTCGGTAAATAAAGACAAATATTTTTCTACCCATTCCGGATCATCGTAAATGTCCATACACATCTGTTCTAATCCGCGTAATTCTGCCGCTTTGGTAAAAATCCCGTGTGTTGAACCGCCTGGAACTGCAATATTAATAGGTTTATCTAAAAACATTTTTCCTTCAGCTAGCTCACATAATGATAAATACATTTTGTACGCACTATTTTTTTTCACCTGCACTTCTGGATCAAGGTCAGCAAGATGTTTCAATAAATCTTCTTTACTTAAAGGTAAACATTTAGCCCAGGCGTAATCGTTTTCCTGATAGACTACTTCCGCATCATAAAATTCGTTTTCTTCCATCCAAAGTTGTACTGAAACACCCCAACGGTCCGGTATACCGGGTACCGAATCGCCAATAATATTGTTCGCTACAAAATTCTTTGTTTCTAATTGTACTTCTAGATGTGTTTTCGGGTTAGTATAAAACTCTTTAAATGTTTTTCCGGCATATTTTAACCAAAACTGTTCATCAGTCGCAAAAGCTATGGGTACGCGTTCATTTTCACGGCGGTTATACTTCTCCCACAACTCCTGAACCTCATTTTTGTGTTTTTCAAAATCTATCATTACGGCTACCTCCTATGATAAATTAAAACATTTTTTCTTATAAGCGTCTTTAATCTTAGGCAACATTTTATCATTTAGGTTAGGTAAATCAATAAGATTAATGCGCTCTAAAATCGGGGTAAGTTATGGAAATATAAAGTTGTCTATAACCCTTCATTTGTTGTAATATTTCTGTAGGTACGGGGAGACAGGGAATGTGTTTTTGTGTAGTCACTTGAAAACCAGTGTAGGCGCAAGCTTACCGGGGGTTCAAATCCCTCCCTCTCCGCCAATTATCACATTCAGAATTTTTGAGAGATGTTGCCTCGCGGCTTCGCCACTCGGCAAAGATTGTCAATGTGTTAAATATTAAGGATTTAATAAAGTAATATGACAACATTAATTTACATAATTGGGTTTTTCGTAGGAACCGTCTTTCTAATTGAATGGCTGTTTTCCAAAATATCCGATGCTTTTAAAGGGCATAGAGAAAAGATCAGAGATCAAGTTGCCACGGAGGTTTTAAATGGATTAAATATTGAGACAGTCATTGAAGGTTATAAAAACAAATTAGCGCACATAAAACATGAAAAAACTGACCCGATAAGAGAAGAAATTGATGGATTAATGAGGCAACTTTGGGGAAGAGATGTCGAGTTAATGAACGAGTGTCCAAAATGCAAAGAAGGTTATCTCGTAGTTCGGAAAGGCAAATTCGGCAAGTTTATGGGTTGCACAAAATATCCAAAATGTGATTACACGAATAATATCGTACAAGCGAGAGCAGAACTTAAAAAATCCATCAATGAGCAAGTTATTGATGATATTAGGCAAGCATATTTACACCTATGAGCTACTACGACAGAACAAAACAAGAACTCATTAATCTTTTATCTGATTTTAATAATGCGTCAAAAAATTTTGATACTTCTTTTAAACGGTTAGAGGAACAGGAAAAAGGAGTAATTCAATTAGCAAAAGAAAGGCAGATTGGGTTTCCGTGGCTTGCAAAGGCGTATGAAGATTTTTTTAAATTGCAAGACAAAAGTATTGTTGATTTTTTGCAGTACAAGAAACATTCTGCTGTTTCTGCAAGTTTGATTGTAAAAGAACAATCGAGATTAAGGCGAGAGGCAGAAAAAGAAAAGAAAATTGCTCAATACCTTATTGAATATTATGAGTATATCGTACCTTCTCTCGTTGATCTAAGAGAAGAAGTCGATATCGCAACAGAGCAAGAGCGGGTGCTTTTAAAAGAATACTCAGAAGAAGAATTAGAAGATGCGACAACTCAGTATCTTACAAAAGAAGAGTATAGAAAATTGCCGAGCGTAGAAAGAAACCAAATGGCTTTGGATAGATTTTGGAAGCGTCCAAAATCCAAATGGTTCATTGGTCGTCTTTATGAAAGATATATTGGTTATCTTTATGAGCAAGAGGGTTATGATGTTGATTATGTAGGGATTTTTTAAAGGGGTTGAAGATTTGGGTCGTGATTTGATTTGCCAGAAAGGGAAAGATTTTATCGTTATCCAGTGCAAGAATTGGTCGCAGTTTAGGACAATTTACGAAAAACACATTTTTCAGTTTTTTGGAACAGTTTTTCAATATAAAGATGAAAATCCCGATAGAAAAGTGCGGGCAATATTCTATACTTCAACTCAATTATCCGATTTAGCAAGAAGATTTGCGATGGAATTAAAAATTGATCTAAAGGAAAATTTTAAATTTGATAAAGTATATCCTTGTATCAAATGCCACACTTCAAAAATTAATGGTACAAAAATATATCATCTTCCTTTTGACCAACAATATGATAAAACAAAACTTGAAAATAAATACGGCGAATTTTATTGTAAAACTGTTAAAGAAGCTGAAAATGCTGGATTTAGACGAGCTTTTAAGTATAGAATACACAAGGGGAAGTAAATTTGTTTTAGTGGCGCGACAGTTTCACTGGCACGAAATTCGGTGTTGGGATTTTCGTCATAAAAATTCAAACTTCGATCAAAACAACTGCCAGTTGAAAAAAATACAAAAGCTGATGATTTAACAGGATATATTACGACTAGTAGGCTAAATGGTAAAAGATTACATTTTTCAAATGGAGGATGGGCTACATTACTTATCAATTAGACCATTAAACATTAGAGAGTCGGTATTTGTGACAGATTCACACAGAAAATCTTGGTCAGTAAAATTACTTAATGAGCCAGTATTTTGAGATTTAATATACAGAAATGAGCGACGTGGATTTTGACGCGATGATGGAGGATCTGATGGGTAAGTTTACAAAATTGACTGACGAAGCGCACGAGCTGGAAAAGAAAATCGTGGAGGACTGGAGAAAGATACTATGAAAAAAATACCGGATAATCAAATTGCCTTCTACCAAACGCCTGACGGATCAGTGAACATTGAAGTATTGTTTGCTGACGATAATATTTGGTTAACTCAGAAAAAAATGGCCGAGCTTTTTGATTGTTCTGCGGATAATATATCACTTCACTTAAAGAATATTTATCAGGAACATGAAGTTGATCAACAATCAACTACCGAGGAATTCTCGGCAGTTCAAAAAGAAGGCGAAAGAGAAGTTTCCAGAAAGGTAGCTTTTTATAGCCTTGAAGCCATTATTGCCGTTGGTTATCGAGTAAGTTCCGAGCGAGGAGCGCAGTTTCGCCAGTGGGCAACCGGAATTTTGAAAAATTATATCCACAAGGGCTATGCCCTGGATGTCAATCGAATGAAATACGGCTCTCGTTTTAGCGCCAGGTATTTTGATGAGCTTTATGAAGAAATTAAAGATATCCGCACTAGTGAGCGAAGGATATATCAAAAAATTACCGATATTTATGCCACCGCAATCGATTATTCGCCAAAAGCATATGAGAGTAAAGAGTTTTTTGCTACCGTACAAAATAAACTTCATTTTGCCATAACTGGAAAAACCGCAGCAGAAATTATTACGGAACGCGTGAGCAGTAAAAAAGACAAAATGGGATTAACCTCTTGGAGGCGCTCTCCTCAAGGGAAAATTATGCCAAGCGACACAGTAATTGCAAAAAATTACCTGGACAAAAAAGAGCTGGAACACTTGAACCGCATTGGAAATATGTATTTGGATTATGCTGAGATGCAAGCGGCGCGAGGCAAGGCAATGACTATGAAGGATTGGGTGGAAAAACTTAACGCTTTTCTAAAATTTAGCGAATACGATATTTTGACTAATGCCGGTAAAATCAGCCATGAAGTAGCGGAAACATTGGCGCTAAAAGAATATGATGAATTCAAAAAGGTTCAGGATAAAAACTATGTTTCCGATTTTGACCGTGAGGTTAAGAAAATATTAGATATTGAGAAAAAGAAAAATAAATAGCATAAATGACTATCAACAATATATCTCTTAATATTAAAAATATTTTCAAACCGGATAATAAATCAGTTACCGAGGAATTCTCGATAACTAATGCAGATGGCAAGCACTATGAATTATAAAACCGACTGGAACCCAGACGCATATTTAAAGTTCGGGAATGAACGAGCCCAGCCGTCAATTGATTTGGTTAACAGGATTAAGATAAGCTATCAGCCACAAAACATTATTGATATCGGCTGCGGGCCGGGGAACAGCAGTAAAGTGTTGATGGACCGGTGGCCTACCGCTAAAATACTGGGAATCGATAGCTCGCCGAATATGATTGAGAAAGCAAAACAAAATTATCCGCAATGCGAGTGGGTTCAGGCAGACGCGGCAAGTTATTCGTCGGAAACAAAGTTTGATATTGTCTTTTCAAACGCAACAATACAATGGATTCCCAATCATGAAAACTTGCTAAAGACGTTCGATGCACTACTTACTGAAAACGGGGTTTTAGCATTTCAAATACCATTGTTTAGAGACATGCCGCTTGGTAAAATACTGGATAATGTTGCTCAAGAAGAGCGTTGGAAAAATAAAACTGAGCATTGCTCAAAGCTATTTACATATCACGACTATAGTTTCTATTACAATATCTTATCCCCAAAAATGTCTTTCATTGAATTATGGGAAACCCAATATTTGCATGTTTTAGAATCACAACCTGCGATTATTGAATGGTCAAAAAGTACAGGCCTGAAACCGTATCTGGATAGTTTAAGCAGTGATTCAGAAAAAACGGACTTTGAAAAAGAGGTATTGGGTGAAATACAAAAATCTTATTCATTACAAGAAAATGGGAAAGTTATATTCACATTTAAAAGGTTGTTTGTTGTAGGGTACAAGTCAAAACACAGATGAAATGAATTATGAGATGCTTGTTATCTCTGAAAAATAAGGAGATTATAATGCCTACAAACGAAGAAATAGTAAATGCACTTAAAACACCTGGGGGTATGGTTGACGCAGTACTTGATACAGATACGTTTAATGAAATCGACGACCAGTTCGCACTGGCTTAAGCATTGAAATCAGGCGACAGGATTAACCTCAAGGCCGTATACGCTGCGCACGACCTCGTGAAAAAAGCGAGGGAAGCCAAGGGTGAGTTGTATGTAATAGCAATCGGAGCGTATTCAAAAGTTGTGTGGGACCTCACAGCAGTTGCGTGGTTGATAAACGCCAAGTGGTTGCCCTCAAGATATGTTCAAAGCCCGGTGTTTACGTACGAGAATATGTATAGTTTCGACAATACCCGCCACTTGATAAAAACGGTTTATCACGTGTACCGCGACGCGGTATTCTGTGACGTATTTGAAAGATTATCGAAATAAAATAGGCTGGTATTGACTGTAATAACACATGACTCGCTTGGCGACGTAAAATTTGCTGCCAGCGAAGGATTGATCAGGGAAAATGGAACAAGCTAATATTTGTAAATTCGTTGTGTCAAAACCAGAAGTTAGAAGAAGAATAACTGCATATACAACTTTAATCGTAACAATATTTGTTTGTTTAATAATAATATTCCCATTGGTGTTCAACATGTTTATTATAAACAATTTAGTATTATGCATACCATCGTTTGCCGTTTTTCTTGTATTACTGATAATAAGCAGGGTTTGGCTGATAAGCTTCTTCAAAACATTTATTAAGACAAAAGTTATATTAACCGAACAGAGCATTGAAAGAATTTCGGTTAAGTCGCATGAAAAAGTTTTATTTGAAAATATTACAAAAATGTATATTAAAAGAACAACAGCGGGTAGTATAAGAGAACTGAAACTTAGTTATATAGGCGGGAATACCATGGTTTTAAACGGGCTGGATAATTTTGAAGATTTATTTAAACAACTAACCAGCAGAGGCGGTAATAATAAAATAGCAATAACAAAAATTCGTGAGGGAATAGATTACGACCATCCCGCGTTTTACGTAATCTTCGGTTTTCTCACGAGTTTTGTTACAGTATTTGCTATAAAGTTTTCTTTATATATAACCCCGGAACAAATACAGATAGCCAATACATGCTTAACCATATTTATTTTTATTATGGGCTGTTTCTTCATTTTTTCAAATCCGCTTGCCAAAGGGTACGGGGAAAAGGCGCGGGTAACGGACTATATCTGGGGTGGTGTAATGATTATATGTTCAATAATAGCCGGTTATTTTGTAATATATAAGTAACAACCCAAATATATTTTTACAGCAGGAGGAATAGTATGGTAGAAGAAAAAGTTAACCAGGCAGTGAAACACACAGGATGCTGTGACCCGTTCGATCCCGCACCGTGGCAGGAAAAAGAAATTATGTGGACGAACAAGATATTCGTGAAGGATCATGTAACAAGTTTTATGCATATCCCGTTAAACTTCGGGAGTAAAGTTACAAAAAATATGGCGTTAATCGAGAAAGCAGCGGCGAAATCGCCCTACCAGCTGATGCTGACCGACGAAAAGTCGTTGTGGGGTGCTGATATATACATCGATGTTGCAAAAGAAGTTCCTGGCGCGCAGATGGCAACACTCACCGGTACGTTTCTAACCAAAGTGTTTGAAGGGCCATACCAGGATATCGGGAAGTGGATGCAGGAAATGACGAAGTACGTGGAATCCAAGAGCAAGAAAATCAACAAACTGTACTTCTCGTATACCACATGTCCTAAATGCGCGAAAGTGTACGGCAAAAATTATGTTGTCATCTTTGCGCAGATAGCATGACGAAAGGCGGATAATGGATGAAACACCAAGACGGTAATAATGTTCAATGTTGCCCGAAGTTTGACCCTGCAAAATGGAATGAAAAAAATAGTTTCTGGAAAGATAAACTGTTTATCAAAGATACAATCCCGCAGATATTCCATATACCATTCCCCCCGCTGCTAGGTAAAAAGATGGCACGTATGTGGGCTTCTGCTCAGGCAGCCGGCGCAGCACCGGCATTGGAAGACTTCCTGTTTCTTGCAACCGACCCATCCCCCTGGAAATCCGAACTATACATGGCAGTAACAAAAGAGGTGCCAAATGAGAAAACCGTTAAATTTACCGGTGAGTTTCTCAGTAAAGTATTTGACGGGCCGTATAACGCGGTGCCAAAGTGGATAGAAGAAATGGAACCTTTCATTGTCTCACAAGGGAAGATAGTAAAGAAGTATTATGTTTACTTCACCACATGCCCTAAATGCGCTAAACTTTACGGGCACAATTACGCAGTTGTTTTTGCTGAAGTTTAATCACAAACTTCCTAAAAATCAGGTTGACAAACTAATTTCTTATTAATAACATACCAACTATAGGAAAGCGAGGATGTAATGAAAAACAAAGTTTTGGTGGTAGCGTTATTAGCAGCAATAATATTTGTTCCGGCAGTACATTCCAAAGGGCCGTTGGCAATCCAGGATTTTCATGTTGGACTAAAAGGCCTTAATGTTGGAGGGCCGAATAGTTACGAACAGATAAACAATTCGTCAATAGGTTTGTATGGGCATTGTAGCGGTTCATTGGTAGACATGTTATTATCCATGATACTTGGTGATAAATTCCCGGTTCGGTTGGGCGATTATTTTGGTACATACGGAACAATGTCCGGTGCAATGTATAAAACAGATGGGCATTTTCCGTTATTTATGAACTTAGGACTTTTATATGGCGGCTTTGCGTCAGTTTCGCTGGCAAGTAATATAGATATTGGTGTGAAGGCATACAATGACCTGCGGTTAGACCTTTATGACTATGAACATATGACAACCTACACAGGATTTATTACAGCGTTAATGGTACGGTTGAATGAACTATACACAGAAATCGGGATTGGCTTTACGGAAGCAAAGTTTACAATGTTTAATATAAATGCCAGGTATATGATGAGCGGAAGTAATTTTCTTGGTGTAAGAATTGAACGCTCAATCCAAACTTTTAGTACTATCCGCGAAGATGTTCATACCGGTATAACACTTGAGTTTGGTACATCGTATTAGAATACTGTATTCAAATTTTTTTGTATACAATAACTTTAGAATCCGGCATTTCAGTAAGAGTAATATCAAGCCCGGTGGCCATTAAATCTTTACCGGCGATACGTTTAACAATAGCCGTATCAAAATCTTTAACCTCATACTCTGCTTCCGGATCGAGTCCAAACAATTTCAATTGAGCAGTTCTATAAGGGCTTTCATCCCGGCGGAATATTTGAACAACACCCCCGTCTAAGTCTGGCCGGTCAAACTGCCATGCGAGCCATACGTCACGGTTAATACTGTACGGTGTTAACGGATAATAGTCACCGTAAAAATATTTGCGTACCTCGCGGTACTCGGCCAACAACTTCCGAGCTAATTCGTAGTCAAAGTTTTTCCAATAATCATCGTTTTCAAAACCTTTCCAAACATCGGGGCCAGTCCATCCCAACACTAACCCGGGGCTATACGCACTGCGGCACCCGTACTTTGTAAGTGCCCGTGTGGTACACCCGGCGCTTATCGGTACCCAAAACGATAATCCGTACGCTTGTCCCTGCACCCCAATTGGGTCAAATTGTTGGTAACACTGGAAATCACTGCGCCAAAACACTACGCTGCGTTTAATAGTTTCTAAATCAACTTTTCGTCCCCCGCCGGCACAGTTGTCGATTATTAACCCGGGATATCGGCGTAAAAGTTCGTCCCAAAACGCGTAGAACCCTTCAAAATGCCGAATTTGGTTAATCCCTACCCGGTCGGGATTATCATCTTTCGGGTAATACGGGATACCGTCCTGGCGGAAAAGGTCAACCCCGTGGTCTTTGATAAGTTTTGAAATAGTTTCTATCATCCACGCGTTTGCTTCAGGGTTGCCATGGTCAATAGTTTCCTCAGTAATTGTCCATTCGGGATGTTCCGCAGCAACTTCTACGCCGGGCAATACGCGGTTGGGCCATGCCCATAACAAAAACTTGTTTCCCCGTTTATGCGCTGCGTCAGATACAGGTTTTAGGCCGTTAGGATAGTACTCAGGGTTTGGAATCCGGCTTGCCGCGGTTACTGGCCAGGAGTCTCCGGTTTTGCCGCTCCATCCCGCGTCGATCCAAAAACACTCTATCTCCATATTATTATCTGCATACCAATTGATAAGTTTGATTTGTGCTTCCTCGGTTGCCGCACCCCAGTTTGTTCCGCATAAAGGAACTTCCAATGTTTTCCCGTTTGGCCGAGGGGAGTAATAGTCTCTCAACAACTTCCGCCATCGGTTTTGCGCGTGCATACGATTGCCTTCCCAAAACATTAATACTATACTTGGTGTTCGGATTATTTCGCCCGGGTACAAAAACAAGTGTGTTGAGTTCATCTTCGCCGTGACTTGCATAGACTTGGCGTTATCGCGAATAAACTCAGCTTCCCAAAAACCTGACCATCCAATCCCAGCAATGATTCCCGCTTCATTGGTATCCACAGTAAAAAAAGGAAAGGATTGTGCGGATGACGACCTGGTGTTTGTACAGATTTTCAGTTGTTTCCCCGCGGAGATAGTGTCGGTTAATGGTTGAAAGTCGTAAATCTTACTATCACTACCTTTCGCGTGGTGGACGACAAACTTGCCGGTTTCACTGCCTAACAAAGTATCTAGTGCAAGTATATTTTCTATGATAGGCGTATTCACAGTTCCTTTATTAGTGAAATACATTATCCACTCAAGCGCGGAAAAATCTGTATACTCAGTTCCTTCAAACAAAACTTCCAGCCCTGTTTTTGGGTCGGTATAGGTTATTATATGCTTCTTGCGATGGGTATCAATTTGTGTAGTAGCCCGCGAGATCGCCCAGGTTTTAATAATATCTTTAAACCCCGCCCCACCATAAGTAAACGTAAATGGCGGGTCAGAGTCAAGCCGCGTATTTAACCAACGAGAAAATGTTTCCATAAACAACCTCCTTCAGGTAGAAGAAATTACAGCCGCCAGTGTTTTACTAAGTTCTTCAAGCAAATATGGTTTCGAAAGAACAGCAATAAAACCGTGGTTTTTATAATCAGATACAACATCGCCGCTTGAGTACCCGCTGGAAACAATCATTTTTGTATCTTTATCAATTTCAATCAATTTTTTTGCAGTTTCCAATCCACCCATCCCGCCCAAAATTGTAAGGTCTAGTATAACTGCCGCGAATGTCCCTCCCGCAGTTTTGGTATCAATAAATATTTTGATAATTTCTTCACCAGTTTTCGCGGAGTCAACGTCATAGCCTAGCTTGTTTAACATCCTTTCCGCTACCCGTATAATCATTTCATCGTCGTCCAGTAAAAGAATCCGCCCTTTCCCTTTTATTAAAGGCGTATCGACTGTTTTAGTGATAATATTATCGCCTTTTACCGCGGGGAGATAGATGTGAAAAGTAGTGCCCTTGCCTGGTGTGGATTCGACAGTCAGATAACCATTATGTTTTTTTATTATTGAATACGTTACCGCCAGGCCTAACCCGCTGCCTTTTTGTTTTGTGGTAAAATATGCATCAAATATTTTGTTGAGATGTTCCGGCGCAATTCCAATACCGCTGTCTTGTATAGATACTTCTACGTAATTACCCGGAGAGATCAGTATTCCTTCGCTAAGCCTGGTTTCATTTGCAAAAAATATATTTTCAAGCGTGACATTAATAGTACCGCCATCAGGCATAGCTTGTACTGCGTTGATTACAAGATTATTGATAACCTGGGTAATCTGTCCTTTATCAGCTTCAGCTAAAAATGTACCTGCGTGTAAGGATATGTTATGCCTTACATTTGTTCCCCGGACACAAAAGTTTATGGCGTTGCTTACCAGTTCATTTATTGCAACGATTTCTTTTACAGGGTTCCCGCCTTTTGAAAAAGTTAGGAGTTGATGCGTCAAATTTTTTGCGTTGAATGCAGCATTTTCCGCGTCTGTCAATATCTCAGTTGTCTCGCTGTCGAGCTCCGTATTGGTTTTTGCAATTGATATATTACCGAGTATTGTGGTTAAAAAATTATTGAAATCGTGAGCAATACCGCCAGCAAGTAAGCCAATAGATTCAAGTTTTTGTGCTTTAAGCATTTCTTTTTCAGTTTTCAGTTTTTCGGTGATATCAATGAATACAATAACAGTACCTATCACAACACTTTCCTTATTCCTTATAGGCGAAATACTTGCAGATATAGTTTTTTGCGCACCATTTTTGTCCGTAAGTATTGAGTTTCCAATATCATCGATCAATCCGGTGACAACAGTTGTTTTTACAAATGAGCTGATCTTAGTATTTTCCGGATGTTCTAGATTAAACACGGTATCGATATCTGTCCCCTGCGCAAAACTAAACGGCCAGCCGGTTAATGCTTCCGCGGTTTTGTTCATAAGCACAATTTTGCCTGTAGTATCAGTCGCAATAACGCCTTCCGTCATGTTTCGTAGTGTTACTGCGATTCTTTCCTTCTCGAGATCAAGTTTCTCTTCGGTTTGTTTATGCAAAATAATTCCGGAAAGCACATTTGATACCGCGATTAATAATTCTTCATCAATTCCATTTCTCACATGCCCGGGTTTTGTGTAGATATTGATAACACCCAGTACATTGCCTTTGTTCATAATAGGTACGCAGTAATGGCCATGAGGCAATATTCCTTCGTAACTAATTTCATGTCTGTTATCAAGACCGGCGGAGAATACAATTTCCTTTGTTTGAGCAGCACGGCCGCACAAACATTTGCCATAAGGTAAATTATTACACTTTTCCTGAATAAACGACGATAATCCTCTCTGCGCATTCATTATAAGATTTTGCCCTTTTTCATCAGCCAGGAAAATACCGCCCCGTGATTCAAAAGATATCCAGGGGATTGAAAGTACAATATCCAACACTTTTTCCATCATTTTGTTTAACGAAAGGCGGGAAAGCGATATTTTCAGTATTTCATTCAATATCTTTTGGATTTCATAACTGCGCTCAAGGTTATTATCGCTGAACTCAAGTTTCTTACGGATTATTTCATTCGCTGCCTGGAGCTGTACTTCCTTTTTTGTACGCTCTTTAATCTCGAATATTAGTGGTTTAAATACAAAGGAGTATAGGCCCGGGGAAATGAGAATGCTGAGTATTAACGCGTCAATAAGCGCTTCATGCCAAACAGATATTGGCGGAAGGGATAATAAAAATAGCATAATAATAAATTCGCAAATAAAGATTATTGACATTGTAAGTGTCAAGATTATCAATGGTTGGCTGTAATACTTTTTCCTGAAATCCGCCTTAAAAATGTTTAATATAGCAATGGTTGATACTATCGCGCAGCCTGTCCTAAACACATAAACCGATAGACCGGTTGTTTCCATAAAAGAAGGGATGTTTAGTATGTTAGCTGGAAAAAAATTGCCTTTCATCCTGACTAACCCGCAGAAAAATGCCCATAAAATTGTTGTTATGCCCCAAATCCAAAAATATTTTATTAATTTCGGCTGTTCCTTCAATTGGTTTTCTCTATAAGAATACAGGATGATGCCTATCCCTGTGATAACACCTGCCGGGAATCTTATGAAGTAACCAAACAAAATGTTTAGGGTAACCCAGAAGTCGGTGGAGCTAAAACTTAGAATAATTGTTGTAAAAAGAAGGGAAGGAATGAGATATTTAGATATTTTTAGGAGGCGCCTGCCAAATTCGAATAAAAATATGTATGCTGTGAAAGTCAGCGCCTGTCCTATGATAAATAACGGATAACTTTTCCTGCCAGACAAATTCCATATATCAATAAAGTCAGCGGGGGCATGTAACAAAGCGTAGAGTGCAAAAAGCCAGAGTAACCCGTTAATTCTATATGTACTCTGTTTGTTTATGCTTGATAAAACAGCAATGCCAATGATTAAAAAACTTATGCCATAAACAAAAAATATAAGGGCGTTCATTGAATGTCCATAAGAGATTCTATCATATTTGCAACGAATTCCCGCGCAGCGTACAGTTTCTGCGGGTCTTTCTCAAAATCCGTCATTGTACGTGAAAGTTTATTTGGTAATTCCAATGCGTCCCCCGCCTGGCGGATAGCATTAGTCACCGCACTGTCTGTGCGGTTAAGTTTTTTTACCCGCGCGAGTTCGCGGTTGAGTATCCAAAAATATTCGCGGTCTTCAATTCCTTTACTCACGAGCTCCCACCGGATTGAATCCACCGGCCCGGAATCAATGAAGTCCGCAGGATGTTCCTCCACTCTGGGAGGGTATACCAACCGCCCGTCGCCGTTACCAAAATTACCGGACTTATCATCTTTACTGTAGGATAACGGGTCAAGCCATGGGTTGCCGTGGTTCCAAAACCCTATCGTCCAGTACAACGATCCGGTAATGTTATACTTTTGCATTTGCCAAAAAATTATGCGGTGGTTAATCGCCGGGTGATCAACAAATACGTTGGGGTATGGCGCACGCGGGCCTGTACAGACATAACACCACACTTCTTCACCTACCGCCTGCCGTGGTTCTGCAAGGTCGTGGCTGTACCTGTTTGTAATGGGTACCCAGAGGTCAACCATACCGGTGAAAGTAGGTGACGGCGACTTTTCGTGTGTTTCAGTCAACACCCGGCGCAAGCCAGGACAGTTTTGTTTTAACAATTCATATCCCTGTTCCGCAAGCTCGTAATCCGCTCCGGGATGAGGTTCGTCTATCCAGTAACAATACGCTTTTTCCAACCACCCTTTTTCACGGAGATGGTCGACGATCCCGCCATAAACTTGCTTATGCAACTTTTTATACGCGTCAGAAAACCGTGTTTCTTCACCCAGTTTTTCGGGTACAGTATCGAATCCGAGGTTGAACGCGGTGAATCTGTACTCGTTAAACACTTTCTCCGCGTAATTATCAAAATCCGTGAAGTCGAGTTTAACGTCATACGTCCCATCTGCCAATTTTTTTATATCCTTCTTTATGGGATGAAAAATGAACGGGTCATACGGCGATATTCTGTGACGGCTGTAGTTTTCCCAATAGTTTTCATATACTTTCTCTACCTGTTCCTGTGTTTTCGCTCCGTGCCGTTCTGTCATCAACCAAATACCGTAGGCAGTAGGAGTATGCGTTTCTTTTGTTAACGCAAACCTGCGAACCTTGAGCTCAACCGGGACAGAAAGCGGTGCAGTGTTTGAGGATACAATTTTTATTATTGTTTTGTACACACCAGGCTTTGCGTCTTCAGGAACGTTTATTGTAAACCATACCGGCTGGTTCTCATTTGGTTCAATACCAAACGGCGCGGTATGTAAGGGCAACGGGTCAGGGTAAGAACCAACACTACCAAAAATATCGGTTGGCGTGTGGACGTATACGTAACTCACAACTTTTATCTCATAACAATTATTGGGTATCACCGCACCGTCAGGGCCGGTAAGGGCGGCAGCGGATATTTTTATATTTTCAAGTTTTTTCTTCCCGTGAAGCACAAGCTGGAAGTGTTCACGTTCGTTACCCGCAGCATAGATTTTTACCGCCAAAGCTTTTTCTGCAGGCAAATCGCGGAACTTTCCTACTTTATACGTATTCTCACACCACCAGGCTGTAATGTCTGGGTTAGAAGGTAAAACGTACCCGTAATTACTTAACGCCAGAGGTGAAACATTGAAAGATACATTTTTTAATAATATAACATCACCCGTGGCTTTATCTACAATTTGTAACTGCACCTTCTGCGGGCCGATTTCGTCGGGGGTATATCCGGCGGACAAACTCTCTGATTGCCCGGGTTTAACGGTAAAAGTTTTATCCGCAAGTTGTTTAGTAACATTATTTATTGTAAATGACGCAGAAAAAAGTAGTGTTTTACTGGCAGAAGAGGTGTTTTTAACAATTAAATTAACAATATTATCCTTCCCGGCAGAAAAGTCGCGGATACCCGAAATCTTTGCTTCAATTCCTGTATCAAGCTCATGGCGGCCAATAATCATCGCGCCAAAATTTGAAGGTTCATTAAAACGGTTATACAACGGTGACCATGTTGAAGTTTCTTTTCCCGGAAGTTCGTTTCGGCAAAAGTTTATCCCAATGATTTTGTTGCGTTCAAACTTTATCCCCAGCGTTGTCCACGGAATGACAAACTCGCTGGTCCAGTACCCGCTGGTTTTGTTTGTTAAAACTTTCCAGTCACCGGTCCATTTATCACTTGTGCCCATAGTATACTCATCAAACTGCGTGCCTAATGTATTAGCAATACAATGATAATACGCAGTTGTGTTCCCGAGCGTGTCAATAAACAGCTCAACGGAATCTTCTCTATAAATAAGATCATCCCGTGCGGTCATTGTTGACACCACTTTCTCCATCTGTGATTCGTAACATTTAAACGCTATATACAGGTTGTTTTTGTCACACATAGTATAAACTTCAGTTTGCTGCGTAGCCTTACCCTTTATCCTGGGGATAAGATTAAACCTTGTTCCTTTAGTCGTTGCAGCAACAGTTTGCCATAACGGGTCATCAATTTTGCCGGTAAAATTTAACGCAGTTTGTATTTCTGGACAATAGGTAGTGTCAGCGATAATAGTATTGGTTTTGGGTTCAAGCATAACACTGTGCACCGGCAAGGTAAATGATAACGCTAGAGTTACAACGATAAACACAACGGTTTGTTTCATTAAGTACTCCTTGAAAATAAACGCCACCCCGAGATGTTTTGTGTAAAATATTCAGGGTGGCGTACATTATTATTATTAAGCCTTTATAGATGATCCTTTTTAGAACATCATTACCCAGGATACGTTGATCACAAGCCCGCCGGTATTTAACGTACTAGGCCGTGCACCGCGTAACGTTTTTGTCCCGGAGGTAACGAGTTCTATTTCTTTATCATCAGAATCCTTGGTCATTATACTCCAGCTATTGGTATCAATAGGAGAATACAGACGGTATCCGACATTAAGATTTATCCCGCTGGTATCGCTAAGGTTTAACCGCACATCCGCTGACGGTGTTATACCTAAAGCATATCCCGCAGCATTAATTGCAGTACCTTCATTAATTTTTTCGCCTTTTGGGCCCCACGCAAAATTTGCGCCGCTGACATTACCTTTCCCCACAGTACCTAATGTACCAAATGCGTAGAGTAATCCAAGGTCAATATTTGCGCCAACACTGATAACCTGTCCCGTGAGTTCCGCTTTACCATAAAGCCCGACCTCACCCGCAGAAATTTTTTCACCGCCAAAAACGAACCCTGCACGCATACCAGCGGTAAACGGGTCGGCTTCTTTCTCCGCGCCAAAAAATACTCCGAGGGTGGAACTCATTGCTTTTTGAGTAAACCCAAGGTCGTAGGTATCCACGCCGTCAAACCAGGTCATTGTAACAGTACTTGCGGTCATCTGGAACGGTAAATAGTTTAGTCCCACGTATGCGCGTAAGCCAAAAGTTACCCATTCCTCCAGCATATCGCCAGGTTTGATCTCACCTTTTGACGCTGACACTTTTGCGATACTGGTGTTCCCATGCACTTGTTCAACTTTAAGCGTAGCAACTTTTTCCTTCGGGATTTCCAGAATATTACCTTCGGAATCTTTGATAGGTTCGCCACGGCGGATTACATCAAACTTATACCCTTTTTTCAATCCCAGGTTATTCCCTGCGGTTATGTACACACCTTTATCTGTGATATTCGCGATCTTGAGTTTTAGTTTGAACATCTTGCGGATATCATATTCTATTGACGTCATCGCAGAGGATAACGCTGCCTGTTTTGCTGCGCCTTCCGTCTTCCCGCTGCCCGATCCGCGAACTTCACTGGATTTTAATAATTCAGCAGTTTCTATATCTATCAACCGTACAACCATCCCGATATTGGCGGACCATTTTACGCCGTCGTCGCCTTCGCCTTTTGTTGCGTCATAAACCGTTATGGTTCCCGCGATTGCTTTTTTCGCACCGAGTAACTGCCCGATTTTTACGGCTGTGTTTTCATCTACTGCGCCGGACATCGCAAGTTGTTGTTCTGCCAAAATTTTTTGTAGTTTCTCGCGTTCCACTATGGTAAACCGTCCGAGATTAATTATTTTGTTGATTACCAAATCTGTTACCGCTTGAGATAAACTTTTACCGGTGCTGTCGTTGAAAGGGTATACCACCACAGATTCTTTGGTTGAGAGTTCCGTAGCTTCTTCCGCTGTTGCATAAACAGTTAATACCGGGGACACACATAATAACATAGACAAAACAAACATAATACAACGGTTCATAAACAAATTCTCCTTGTTCAAAAATATTAATATATTATAACAAACTATTTTACATACATTTTTACTATATCCGCAGCGATAACTTCCGCACCGGGAAACAGGTCGTCCGGAGATGAGCATTTAAGTTTTTTTGAGTACTCCATAATCCCGGATTCCACGTTGATTACGCTGACGTTGATATATACCTGCCCGAGGAGGTTCATAACATTACCTACCACCATTTTTTGGGCGTTCAATAACTTCCCGATCTTCGCTGCGTTATCTTCTGTATTAGCTACCGCATCCTGAAACTTTTGTTCATTAAGGATTTTCAGCATATTACTGCGGTCAACAATATTAAACTTATTATGTTTAACCAAAGCGTTTCTTATCCAGTCAGACACGGCAATAGCCGTAGTTTTATCCGTACTCCTTGCATCAAAATCCGCAACTGCGGTTGTTAACGCAGGGTTGTAGTAAGTAATTCTTAGGTCAACGGCTGTACTATTCCCCGCAATATCTTCTGCATAAACAGGGATAACATTTTCCCCAGGTTTGAGTACAACCTTTTTTCTGAAGAAACACGGTGGCGGAACATTTCTTACGGACGAATCGCCGTAGCTTGCGAGTTTAAGCGTATTCGCATCACTGATTTTTCCTTCCACCAGAATCTCGGGTTCTGTTACCCGCGTTTTTAGATGTTCAGGTTTTGTGATAACCACCCCCGGCGCGTCTTTATCCAAAACTATATTTATAGTTTTGGAGGAAATATTACCCTTGCGGTCAGATGTTTTGATCACAAACTCACCTCCGCCGCCTGTAAGGTCAACACTGCGGATGATTTGTGCATTCAAACTAAGGGTATACTCAATTTTTTGGTCATTAATCATTATATATGCAAGGTCGAAGTCATCCGCAACAAAAAAAGATAGGGTGTATGGGTTGGTATTGGTAATAATCTGTTCTTCTATTTGAATACCCGGCGCGGTCTGGTCTTTCATCGTATTGCTTATACGTTCCCGCATATATTTTATATCAACATTATTTTTCCATACTTTTTCAGCTTTATCTACTTCAGCAAGTGCACGGAGGAAGTCACCGGAATTATATAACGTTACCGCTGAAGAGAGAAGATCCCTAACCTTTTCCTGTTTCCCTGCGTCTACAGGCTGTGCGGCAAAAAATATTAGTGCAAAAATGATAGTTACAAAAACATTTCTCATCTTTTATTTCATTCACTTTTTATTGTAGGTAGTTGAATGTAAAACGTTGTCCCTGAGTTTAAATTGCTTTCCGCCCAGATTTTGCCGTTATGCTGCGTAACAACCATTGAAGCAAAAGCTAACCCGAGGCCTATACCGCTGATATTCATCCTGGCTTCTTTACTACCAACGTAGAAAGGTTCAAATATTTTTTTTATTTCATTAGCCGGGATTAATGACCCTGTATTATTTACCGCGATGGTTATATGTTTATCTTCATACCTGCTTTTGATATTGACATCTTCCCCCGCGGGGCCGTGTTTTAAAGCGTTGTCTATAACATTTTGGAATACCCTCGCGAGTTTACCGGGGTCTGTGTTAATGAAAGGATTGGTATTACCGGGAGAGAACTTAATTTTAATCCTCTTATTTTTTGCGATAATATTTTGAGCGGAAATTATTTGTTTTATAAATGTGTTAAGTTTAACTTTTTTGTATTCCCCCTGCGGTGTTGCAGATGTAAGTTTTGATAGTTCCAAAAACTCGTTTGCCAGATCGATTACGTTATCACTCGCACCGATACCCAGGGCAATAATTTTAGTTTTATCTTTTAACTTAAGTTTTTTTTCAGTTTTTAGAGTGGACAGCACACCGGAAATCACGGTAATAGGGTTTCTTATATCATGAACAAGCATCTGCCGGAAACGTTCTTTCTGCTGGTCAGCTTCCTTTTGCGCGGAAATATCACGAAAAAGTTTTATACTGCCTTCAAACTTGCCGTCAATATATAAAGGATATATGCTGTGTAATAAAGGTATCCGTGTATTGGCATGATCCGGAGCAAAGTATAATTCCCGGGATAACGGGCATGAGATCGAGGCGCCTTGTTTTACTTTACAGGATAATTGACATTGCTCTTTGCAAAACTCGGTACCGTCATTGTTGGATAACCACCGGAATTCGTAGCACTTATGGTTTTGCATATCATTAACCGTAATACCGAACAACGCAGTCGCAGCGTAATTCGCGAATAATATACGGTCATCCTTATCCGTAACAATCAAAGCGTCCTGTATCCCCCGAATGACGGATTCAAATAATAACCGCGGGTTGGATTTCAGTAATAGATCTATAGAATTATTGTTCATTTCACCTTCTCTGTGTAACTATATTGTTACCATTTCCTTTTATGAATAATATTATAACCGAAATTACAGTTAAATTCTTTAACAAGCATTCAATATTAGTTTGCATATTTATAGTAGTGTATTCTATTTGATATAATTTTTGTAGGCAAGGATAAAAGGAGGAAATGTTTTCTAAAATGCGGATATTGTATATCGATATAGACACACTACGCCCGGACCATTTAGGGTGTTATGGTTACCAACGCCAAACATCGCCGAATATTGATAAACTCGCAGCCGAGGGTGTTACGTTTACAAACTATTATTGCACCGATGCGCCGTGTCTACCCTCTCGAGCAGCATTAATGACAGGGCGGTTTGGGATACACAACGGTGTTGTGAACCACGGAGGGACAACTGCGGAACTTAAATGGGACGGCCCCTCCCGCGGGTTCCGTGATCTCCTTTATACCGACGGATTATTTGGTATGCTGAAAAACGCAGGGTTATACACAGCGTTGATAAGCCCGTTCCCCGGACGGCATAGCGCGTACTGGTATACCGCAGGGTTAAATGAATTACATGATACCGGTAATGGCGGGCTTGAACGCGCGGATGAAATTATTCCTACCGCACTGAAATGGCTGGATGATAACGCAAAAAACGATGATTGGTATTTAATGGTCCACCTATGGGACCCTCATACACCGTACCGTACTCCGGAAAGTTATGGTAACCCTTTTAAAGACGTTCCCGCACCGGAATGGTTAACCCAGGAAATGCTGGATAAATTCCGTAGTGAACCACACCCGCACGGATTCCGTGAAATTAGTATGTTTGACAATAAAACAAAGAAGCAATGGCCTAATCATCCGGGTGAAGTATCGAATTTAGAAGAATACAAGCGTTTAGTCAGCCTTTATGACTGTGGAGTGCATTATGCGGATTATTACACAGGATTAATTCTTAACAATTTAAAAACCCAGGGCGTACTTGAGGATACAATGATTATTATAAGTTCTGACCACGGAGAAAACCTTGGTGAGCTTGGTTTGTGTTCTGAACACGCAACCGCGGATTATAATACCTGCCGGATACCGATGGTAATTAAACTTCCCGGCACAAAAAAGAAAATTAAAGACGATGGGTTGTATTACAACATAGATTTACTCCCGACATTAGCTGAGGTATTAAACCAACCGGTATCAAACCGGTGGGACGGTAAGAGTTATTTATCTGTCCTAAAAAACGGCAAAAGCTGTGGGAGAGAGTATGTCGTAGTAAGCCAGAACGCGCATGTATGCCAGCGCGGAGTACGGTTTGGCGACTGGATGTACATCCGCACATGGCATGACGGATACCATCTGTTCCCGAACGAAATGTTGTTTAATATAAAAACAGACCCGCATGAAACTAAAGATATGGCGAAGGAACATACGAATATCTGCGCAACCGGAGCGCGGTACCTGCAGGAATGGCGGGATGAGATGATGAAAAGTAATACTGATAATATAGATCCAATGGAAACTGTATTAGAAGAAGGCGGGCCGTTGCATGCACGTGGTTATTTGTTAAGATATTGCAAGTACCTCGAAGAAACCGGCCGCGGGAAGTATATCACCGAACTCAAAAAGCGGCATCCTCAGGAATTTGTTACATCTGTTGTTTCACAATCCTCTGAGCAAAAACATAAATGAAAGAGGAACACAAAAAGATGCGGCAGGAAAAGAAAATATTCGGGTTTCCAAAAAACATTTTTTTTATTGGCCTGGTAAGTTTCTTTACCGATGTGAGCAGCGAGATGATATACCCTTTGCTCCCGGTATTTCTTACTACGGTACTAAAAGCACCGCTTTCGTTCGTAGGCCTGGTTGAAGGCGTTGCTGAAAGTACTGCCAGTATCCTGAAACTCATCACCGGGTGGGTTTCGGATAAGTTAAATAAACGAAAAGTATTTGTATCATTCGGGTACGGGATCTCATCGGTTATAAGGCCGATGGTTGCTTTTGCCATATACCCTTGGCATGTCCTGTTTGTCAGGTTTGCAGACAGGGTGGGTAAGGGTATACGTACAGCCCCGCGTGATGCTTTGATTGCCGACACCTGTGATCCTGAAGAAAAAGGTAAGGCGTTTGGGTTCCATCGCGCAATGGATCATGCCGGTGCGATAGTCGGCCCGGCAATAGCTGCGTTGTTATTAGCGTATGTAATCAAGGATTACAGAACAATTTTTGTGCTATCATTTATACCCGCAATAGCAGCGGTGTTTGTAGTCATATTCTTGGTAAAAGAAAAAAACGCAGATTCCACCGTATGCGCGAAAGAACCTCTTAAACTGCAGTTAAACATTTTTGATAAAAACTTTAAGACATATTTATTTGTAGTATTCGTTTTTACTTTAGGAAATTCGTCGGATGCGTTCTTAATTCTTCGTGCTAAAGATATGGGGATCGATACCGCCGCGCTTCCATTGCTATGGATACTGCTTCATATCGTAAAAATGCTTAGCTCAACCCCCGGCGGGATGATATCAGACAAAATCGGTAGGAAAAAGGTTGTTACAGCCGGATGGATAATATATTTCCTTGTGTATCTTGGTTTTGCATTCGCGAAGACACCGTTACATATTTGGCTTCTCTTCGCGGTGTACGGTTTCTTTTTTGGGCTGACCGAATCTACGGAGAAAGCGTTTGTTGCTGATCTTGTAAAAAAAGAAGTGCGTGGGTCGGCGTATGGAGTATACAATTTTGCAATCGGGATTGGAGCACTGCCCTCAAGTTTACTTATGGGCTTATTATGGCAAAAATACGGTGTCGTAGTTGCATTTTCTTTTGGTGCCGGCATGGCATTACTTTCAGCATTCCTGCTAATGTTTGTAAAAGAAAAAACAGGAGAAGTAGTGCCGGGTACTTAACCTTACTTTTTAGGGGCTAACACTTTTACCAGGCAATATAAAAGAGTAACAACTATTATTCCCCAACTTAACAACATAAATATCCAGCCAAGGGTATTCATATCCGTATCCCCTTTTCTTTATTCGGACAATACCGTGTTTTCCACGCTTGGCGTACAAGTATAACCAGTATTGCAAAAAGTGTTACCAGTAATATCCGTGTATACAACACCGCCGGGCGGTTCGCAGCAGAGATACCGTCCATAAACAGTGTGGGGACAGCGTATTGTATTGTCCACGCAGCAAGGATTATTATGAGTACCGCGGGGGTTATATATTTTATGATAAACTTATAAATCTTTGGAATTTTTATCTCCGCGCCGGTATGCATTTCCTCCCACGCTTTATCTATTCCAAACACCCAGGAGAAAAGGATCGCTTCTATCGTGCCGAATAATACAAGAAAATATGTTCCTCCCCAGAAGTCAAGTTCGTCTACAACACCGTTACCCAGCATAAATATCGCGGGCTGGCATAAAACAAAAGTTATTATCCCGAAGATCGTGGTGGCATCAATTTTATTTAGTTCAAACTCATCTTCAAGAAACGCAACTGCCGGTTGAGCAAGTGATATACTTGACGTAATACCTGAGAGGAATAACAGGAGAAACCATATAAAAGCAAAGAACATGCCAAACGGTATTTGGTTAAATATAAGCGGCATTGTTACAAACCCGAGGTTGAACGATCCGCTTTTCGCGATATTAACGATCTCCTGCGGGCCAAAAAACGCAAACGCTGCGGGGATAACAATACTTCCCCCAAGGACAACTTCCGCAAACTCGTTTGACATTGCGGAGGAAAGGCCGGATAACGCAACATCCTGGTTTTTTGAAAGATAACTCGCATAGGTTAGTATAACACCTATCCCAACGGATAATGTAAAAAATATTTGTCCCGCCGCAGCAAGCCAGGTTTTTGCGTCCAATAATTTACTGAAGTCCGGGTTCCACAAAAACCCGAGCCCGTTGTTTATTGTCCACCCCGATTGTCCCGCTACCGGCGCGCCAAGAGTTAATACCCGTGCTGCGAGTATTATCCCGCAAATAAGTAATGTGGGTACCGCGATATTACACAACTTTTCAATCCCTTTTGTTATACCGTAGTATATTACAGAAATATTTAATACAAATGTTATAACAAAAAAGAGGTACGCCCATCCAAGGCCGCTAAAATGCGCGTTACTGACAATCCCCTGATAACCTGAAAGAAAGGACTGCATTGTTTGCTGGTCAGTAATTCCCGCGAGTTTGCCGGTTAACGCAAAAAACGCGTAGCCTAATAACCATGATTCGATATAGGTGTAATAAATAAATATTACAATCGGGCCAAAAATACCGATAACGCCAAAATATTTTATGAACCTGTTTTTTGACCACATTGAATGAAAAATCCCGGGTGCTGTTCCGTGCCCGAACCCGCCACCAAACCGTCCGATGGTCCATTCAATCCACATTAACGGCAGGCCAAGTAATAAAAATGATACGAAGTACGGGATCATAAACGCTCCGCCGCCGTTCTGTGCAGCCTGCACAGGAAAACGCAGGAAATTGCCAAGCCCTATAGCGCTGCCTGCAACCGCCATTATTATTCCTATACGTGTAGCCCACGATTCGCGTTGTTTTACAGGTTGGTTCATAATTTATCCTTTTGTATTCACCAATTTTTGGTATATTATACTACGATATGAAAAAAAGTGGTAGTGCGCGTTCAAACGAAAATATAAGTTTTCCAACCGCAGTTGCGGCAATATTTTATTATTATAGAACTAACCGTTACAGTATTCACGCATTAGCCGGCGCAGTAGAGGCTGCTCCGCAGTTAATGGGGATCCCATTATTTTTCCCTGAAGCTTACGGCTCTGCGCTTATGTGTTTAGATAATGTACTGAAAACCTGCCGGCATGCCGTGTTCCTTATTTCTGTACATACCATCCAGGCGGTACAGGTTAGGTTTATTATCCGTAAAGTACGGCAGTTATACGGCGAACGCGTAACCATTCTCGCTGGCGGGGCGCATGTTACCGGTTTACCAGAAGACATCCTTCGTGCCGGAGCGGATATCGCGTGTATCGGCGAAGGTGAACGCGTAGTAGTTGAAGTATTGGACAGTATCAACCGAGGTAGCAAATGGAAGAACGTTAAAGGTATTGCATATATCGGGGATGACAGAGATGTTGTGTTCACCGGGCAAGAGGATAATATTTGTCTTGACGAATACCCTGGTATTGCTGCGGGACACAGAAAGTACGGCCCCCTGGAAATTACCCGCGGGTGCGTACACGGATGCGCGTACTGCCAGGCGTCGTATATATTCGGGCGAACACTCCGGCATCGTAGTGTAAATAATATTATTGAAGCAGAACAAATAATGTTTTCCCGAGGGCTTACTAGTTTTAGGGCGGTAACCCCGGACGCGTTTATGTACGGTTCCACTGACGGTATTACAATCAATTATCCACAGATAGAACTCCTGTTATCCGAACTGTATAGAATACTAAAACCGCGCGGTAAAATATTTTTTGGTACCTTCCCTTCGGAAGTCCGGCCGGAGAATGTTAATAACAAAACTGTTGGGATGATAAAAAAGTATACGGATAACGATAATCTCGTGATTGGCGCGCAAACGGGCAGCGGGAGAATGCTGGAACTCTGCCGCCGGGGGCATACGGTAAGCGATGTTATTAACGCTGTGAAAACAACAGTTACTGCAGGGTTAACACCAAACGTAGATTTTATATTCGGCCTGCCTGAAGAAACAGAGAAAGATATTGATGATACGCTAAAAGTTATTGATGATATCGTACAGCTTGGTGCAAGAGTGCATGCCCATACGTTTATGCCGTTACCCCAGACACCATTTGCGAAGTATCCCACCGGCATAATAGTACCGAAAGTACAGGCACTGATTAACCGGTTAACCGCCAAGGGTGTACTGTACGGCGAGTGGATGCATCAACGTAAAGTGTAAATCCTTCTGACTGATTAATCGTTATCCCCGGGATGTTTATCTTCCATCACATGACGTTTATGGTCATCGGGTTCTACGTGTATAACAATATGAGCATTGGTTAAACATTGTTTGACTGCTGATTCTACGCGGAAACATAAGTCATGTGCTTTACTTAATGAGGTATTCTTGGGTAATTGCAGGTGAACATCGATCTCGCGACGGTCACCGGATTTACGTGTACGTAGTTTGTGGTAAGACACGATCTCCGTGAATTTATCCAGTGTTTGTTTTATCCGGTCAATTTCATCCTGGGGCAAACTTTTATCCACAAGGTCTTTCAGCGATTTTATTGTGAGCTCAACCGCAGCTTTTATAATGATCAGCGCAACAAGGATCGCGATGATCGGATCAAGAATTGCCCATCCGGAAAACTTAATAACTATAAGGCCGCTCATAACACCGGCGGAAGTTATAACGTCAGTCCACAGGTGCCACGCATCAGCTTCCAACGCAATTGAGTCAGTTTTTTTTGATACCTTAAACAGCGTTTGAGCAACGAAATAATTTACTATTGCAGATATCATCATAACAATAATACCGGCATCCAGGTTCTCAAGTTTTGTACCGTGCGCAAATTTTTTTACCGCTTCGTTTATGATCATCACCGCTGCGATAAAGATAAGTATGGCTTCAAACGCGCCGGAAACATTCTCATACTTCCCATGACCGAACGCATGGTCTTCATCCGCTGGGACAAGCGCTTTTTTTATAGAAAAAAATGCGACTATACTAGCAATTAAATCATTACAGGAATGTATAGCTTCCGATATTACACTGACTGACCCCATCATAATACCTGCTACAACTTTTAACGCGATCAATAACGAGTTCGATATTATAGATATGTACGCTGCCTGTTGCTTGTTCATACGTAATAATCCTTATCACTTTCCGATGTTGCTAAACAAAAAAACCTGTGTTACCTAAAACCTTTATATTTTAGGTCCCACAGATTTTTGTACCGTCAATCTATTATTTTACAGTATCAAACTTCTGCTGACGGCAGCGAAGCCTTTCGACGACTTCAACTGCCTGAGTCCCAGCCCCACCGCGCGGGCGGTTAGTTTTACTTGAACCGTCCCGGGATCGCCTGCTCCTAATACTAATATTTTAACTAAACCCGTATTTTTGTGTCAAGTACTTTCAACTGCGGTACGCGCACCTAGTTTTTACTGATCAGCGTTTTGAGTTCTTCAATATATTGTTGGTATATTCCGCGGGGAGTGGTCTTATATTTTTTGCACAACGACGCGGCATATCCTACCGCTACTCCCATCTGCCCGGTTGTATTCATTACTCTTGGCCCGCCAAGCGCGATATGCGTACAACTGAAACACCGTCCTGCCATAAAGAGGTTGGTAATATTTTTTGAATACAAACTCCGGTACGGGACGTTATACTGTTTAACTTTGAAAAATACCGCTTTTGACAAAAAATCGGGGTATGCTGGGTCCTTCAGTATTCTCTGGTGATGCACGTCAACCGGCCGTCTTTCTATAACTACAGTATCAGGGAACTCGCGTAGTTCGCGGATGTCGTTAAACGTAAAAATATAATCCCCCACTAGCCTGCGTGATTCGCGTTTGCCTAGAATATACCCAACCCATTCGAGTTTGCGGTTAGCGTTAACGGGCACCTTTTTTGCGTTAGAAAATGTGCCGTAGATACCGCGTAACAAATGGTCTCTTATAAACTCCGCGTCGTCAACCTGGTGAACATCATTACTCGAATATTCGTAATTCCAATCGCCCTTTACCGCTGTATTAGTTCCTGCAATAATGGTTGCCCATGGAACATCCGGAAACTGTGCTGGATTTATAGTGTCAGTCGACCGCCAGAGAAGCGATGAGCCCATTACACGGTTATCGCCTTCTACGGGGCTCCAGAAATCGCCTTGTACATCCCACGATTCGTTATACTTCGCTGCGGGTTCACGGCCGTACATATATTCCGCACCCGCCCAGTAACCAATCCATCCGTCGCCGGTGCAGTCAATAAAAAATGGTGATACAAAACGTACGGGTTTCCCAGATTCAACATGTTTAGCATCAACGGACTTAATAGTATTACTGTATGTATCAACTGCAAACGCGCGGTAGTTGAGGTATAAATGTATGTTTTTGTGTGACTCAACGGTTTTATGGCGTTTGAGGTCGTCTTGTTTTGCCTGTGGCGAACCGTTTTTCCAGTCTTTTGTGTTTAGTCCGGATATAATTCGGTCAGCGTTACCGGTAATTCCGGAAGTGTGTACCCGCACTTCTTCACTGGCGTTACCCCCGAGCACCGGGCGGTCGTGTATCAGCGCAACGTTAAGCCCTTGTTCCGCAGCAGCAATCGCTGCGGCACAGCCCGCGATTCCGCCGCCAATGATAACAACGTCGTATTCGTTATGTATTTCAATGTTCTGTATACCCGGGATCAACGCGTTCCGCCAAACCAATAGTTCTTTTAAATTCTCCGGTGGAGCTTGTTTTGTTGTGCAAAAATAGATTGCGTCACACCGCCCGTCAAAACCGGTTAAGTCTGCTAGCTCAATTTTTGCTGCGATGTCTTTGATCTCAACTTCGCCGGCGTACTGCCAGAACCAGTTATCTTTTTCCGCAGTGCCCAGTACAGTTGGGAGTTCAACACCGTTGATGATAAGTTTGAACCGTCCCGGCGCGTCCCACTGCCCAGGTGCCCAGTTTTTTGTGTGTGCCCACACGAAAAACTTGCCGGTGGAAGGAAACCTGACTTCAGTCTTCGCATTTGCTACCGATATACCCAACCCGTGAGCTAAAAGGTAAGGAGAACCCATTTGTTCAACAAACTGCGGGTCAACCACCCACCCGCCTTTGGTTTGAAAACTTTCTGTTTCAACCAGAAGTTCGCTTTGTTTGTTCTCCCCCGCGACCAAGACCGGAGAGCGCACCGCTGCAATAATTAGGAAACTAAGAGCAAAGCGGCTTAACGCTAACACATTTAATAATTTCATTGATAAAATCCTTTTATTATTCTTGCGTAGCCGGTTCTGTAGAAGGCAAATATTTCGGTGAACGAGTTATATTGTTCGTACTGACTACTTTAGATTCCGTGTTTTTGTCTATCACCACCTGTATATTTTCAGGTGCTTGTATAATATTCCCCTGGATAAGGACGTTACGCACGCCGGGCTTAATTTCAATCCCTGTATATGTTGACTCAATACTATTCCCGGTTAAAACCGTATCTCCCCCTTCAAGCAGTACAGCGGGAAACTTATGTGCTTTCATATCACGCATGATAGTACAGCCGTTTAACAATAAATGCGCGGTATTTTTAACGTATACGGCCGGTGCGCCGTTAGTTTTTAGTTCGCAACACGAAACCCGGATTTTAGCTTTTGTGCTGTCAATAACCAAACATTCTTTGTGATTCATAAACAACCCGCCACTGATCGACAATCGGTGTGAGCCCTGGATAACTATGCCATTAATACAAAAGTCGGAAGAACAGCCGTTCATCACGCCCCAGGTGCCCCCCTTGATTTTGCAGTCATCAATACTATCCTGAAACAAAAAACCGTACCGCATACCGTACGCAAAACAGTCTGTCATCCGCATAAGATCGTTCCTGCCAAGAAGAAAGCCGGTACCGTTTTGCAGTACGAATTGATTATTACCGCTATTCCATACTTCAATATTACTTAAATGAGGAACATCCCACGTGCCGGTCATCCGTACGCCAATATTCTGGATTCCTGCCATAAACACGTTTTCAATGTTTAACCGTCCGACATTACTTTTTCCATCTGCAATGATACCATCCCATGCGTAACGTATCCGCAGGTTGCTGATAAACACACCAATACCACTAACAACGATTGCTGCGGGTCGGGGTTTTATCTCCTTAACTGCCTTACCTGGTTTTGGATACGAAATATCAATACCGCGTAACGAACTTCCAGCGGAGAGATTAAATGCCGGGCTGTCTGTATGCACAGGTAGGATTGACGGTAAGGACTCAATATCAGAAGGCCACGCACCGCCGTCCGGACCGCTTAGTACAATATTTTTTAGATTAATTGTTTTTGAGATAACATACCTACCGCGAGGGACATATACGTGTTTCCCCTCGGTTTGTCCTTTTACTACAGCGTCGATAAACGCTGTGGTATCGTCGGTCAATCCATCACCCTTTGCGCCAACATCGCAGACGTTGATCATATCATTCATTATCGCAAATCCTTTCGTTTCGGATAAGAAAAATATTATAATTGTTGCCAGTAACCAGATTTGTTTTAATTTGTTTTTCATTAGGTATTCCTTACCCGCGTTGTGGCCGTGCGGTTTTGCCAGTACGCTGGGATTCGTAAATAGCGTCCATTAACTGGCTTTGGATAATACCGTTCCTCGGTGACGTCCGCGGTTGTGCTTTTCCAAGGATAGAGTTCACAAAATTTACTGTCACGTGCCCAGCTTCCATCTCAGGTGTTATCGGCGGGGTTTCTACCGGTTTATCTCCGTCCCATACTCGTATCCACCCGGCACCCCACCCGTCAATTTCCACACGGCCATTATCAAAAATGAATGTCATAAACCTTCCCGCTGGGGCGGGGCAGTTACCGCCGATAGTAATGTTTGCAAGCACGCCATTTGCAAACTTTATAGAACATACACTATTGATATCCACCTTAGTGCCGTGGTTATCAACAAAAGCAAACACTTCGTCTACATCGGATTCCACTGACCAGCACAGGCTATTGAATAAATGCGCACCGGAATCGTACGCCTGTCCCCCGCCTGAAAGAGACGGTTCTTGTCTCCACATACCGGTTGTTGCCCTCATCCAGCCCTGCGAGATAAAGCCATTCACTAGCTCGAGCTTGCCAAACTTATTTTCACGGATGAGTGAACGTAAATAGAAAAACTTACCGCTGCATGGAGTATTGTATCCGATGACAAGGATTTTACCGGTTTCCCTCACCTTTTTCTCCAGGTCATACGCATCAGTAAGAGAGGTTACCATGGGTTTCTCTACGAATACATGACATCCGGCTTCTAACGCCTGCACGCATTGTGTGTAATGTTGAGTATGCGGGGTAGCTATAAACACAGCGGCCGGTTTTAACTCGGCATACATTTTTCCGGGATCAGTAAAGTATTGCGGTTTATGCGCAGTATCCGTTAAATGTTTAGTATAAAAACTCTTCACAGTTTCTTCTTTAACATCGCACAAACCGGCAATATTGATATCAGGTAGGGTTTTTATCCGTTTCATATGCGCGCCCATAATACCCCCGCAACCGAGTAATACTACTTTCAACTTTCCCGTGTTTACAGCCATTTTTTTACTCCTTAACGTCTTTTTAGTAATAACCTGTTATTACCCAATATTAATTATTATAACACAACATCTTAATCCTGCATTCCTCAAATAAAAATAATATTTATGTTGAAAAAAGCTGTTTCTCGTCCATAATATTGACAAAATAGGATGGGAAAAGAAGATACCCGATGGGTGAAACGAAAAATAGATATTTCGAGAGGGATTTAACCGAAAACTGAAGGTAGGATTCAAGGGAGCGAAGATAACATCAAATGGCGGATTGATAGCGATAAGAGAACTGGATGAGCAGTTAGGGCTGACAAAGATAGCAGGAGAATATCTGGAAGACAAGAGGCATGGTACTGGTAAATCTGTCAGGGAAATAAAGTTTTGTTATAAAGGAATGAAATATTGATGATTTTTTTGTGAATAAATGAGCAAGATTGTGGTATAGTTTAATGAAAAGTCGGTATGTCAGGGGAAAACTTTCTTTATTAGAGGGTAAATGGAAGATTCCGAATTAAAAATGAAAATAACATTTAAAATTTTACAAATCTTGTCAATAGCAGTATTTGGAACTACACTTTTTTGTCCTACTATTTTTGCATACGATTTCGTATATGGTCCGGGCCTTGGTTTTGATACCAAGGCCAACATTCCTGTCGGTGAGGCCGGGCGGAAGACTGCGATCAGGTTCAAAGCCATTACACCGTCTACTGTTACCTATGTGCGCTGGGTACAACGCGGCGGGCCGGTTTATTCTTTAGGGACAGGTGGAACGATAACGGTTAGTCTCCAGGCCGACGACGGCAGTGGCCATCCCTCGGGAACAAGCCTTGCGTCTGGAACATGGGCTGGAGGAAACCCGGGGGGGCATTGGGAGACTTACGTCAACACATCCTTGACCGGATCTCCAACGCTTACGGTTGGTAATTTTTACTATATCGTATTTACTAATCCAAGTACTAGCAATTACATATCTATCAATCACGTATACTGTTACAACTACATCACTCCACGTCAGCCGATGTGGGCAGATGCAGACTTTGGAATTCTGGACACGACTGGCGCATGGGGTTCGATTGAGGGGGGCTACACCCCGGTTTGTGACATTACCTATGGTAACGGCCTTCACAGCGGAAATGCCTATTATGAAGCAATGATTGACCGTTATACCACCATCGGTGGATCTGGCAACGGAAAGGCCAGAGAACTCTTTACGGTGTCGGGTGGAAGCCGCACGGTCACGGGCGCTTATGTAAGGGTTCGGCGCACTTCTGGAACCGACCCTCTATATGTTGCCTTGGCCCAAGATGGCGTTATTCTTGATGAGTTTACAATCGCGGCCAGTGGCGTTCCTATTACGGCCCCCGGTGGGGACGACGGCGGGGCCGTGTGGGTCGGAGACGACTTCCCCAGCTCTCACACCCTTGCCAATGGTTCCACATATACCCTAACGCTCTCTGCCGCAGTGAGTACGATTTACACTACCCATCCCGTTCGCTCTGGCTCGGACAAAGGGTTCAATAGCTGGTCATTCCCTGACGGTCGGGGACAAAAGGCGACAGACGGCGTGAGTTGGGTAGAGATGTACGATTGGAGTCATGCCGATATGCAGTGCTACTTCACCACATCAATAGTAATAAGTTCAAATACCCTGCCTATAGTATCTATTATTTCGCCAATACATGGTTCTACAGTGGCAACAACAGTAGAGATAACAGCGATAGCAAACGATGATAATGGAATTAGCAAAGTAATATTTTATATAGACGGAATCTCAAAATCTACTGACACAACCGCTCCATACAGTTGGAGTTGGGATACAACACAGTACAGTAATGGTGCGCATACATTAAAAGTAGTAGCGTATAATACTACTGGACAGACAGCAGCAATACAAAACGTGGTTACTGTAAACAACACTGTTGTAGTAGACGACCCGCCTACTGTTTCCATTGTTTCACCGGTAAACGGGCCACCAGTTTCTGCAACAGTATCAATCGCAGCAAACGCAAGCGATGACAAAGGAATCAGTAGGGTAATATTCTATATAGATGAAATATCTAAATCTACCGACACAACTACACCGTTTAGCTGGAGTTGGGACACTACACAATATATTAACGGATCACATAAGATAAAAGTTATTGCATACGATACAATAAACCAAACTGCAAATGCCGAGATAACAGTAGTTAAACTCAGCAGCGGTAGTGCGGCTGGTACGGGAAGTATAACCGGGTGTGTGTACAACGTAACAACATTACAAAAAGTTGTTGGCACTACATGCACGCTTGCCGGGCTACAGAACGGTACCACAGTTACCGACAATAACGGACAATATAGTTTCACAGGTTTAGTGGCAGGGACGTACACGATAACAGCAACAGCAACGGAGTACGACCCACAAATGCAAGTAAAGTATATCAGTACAACACAAATGCTTAACAATATTTTTTTAACGCCTACTGGCAGCGGGTTACGCATAAGCGGGTACATACAAAAAGATGGAATTGGAGTAAACGGGATACAGGTAAACTGGGCCGCAAGCCAACAATCTGATACCCGGGTAACTGATAGTAACGGATACTACGAGTTCAACGGGTTAATATCTACAAACTGTATGATAACAATATCTACTACGGGGTACACACCAGCTGATCATGTGTATGGCCCGTTAACCCAAAATCAGGATAATCAGAATTTTACCAAATTCACAGCAACAGTATCGTGCACTGCCGATTTTACGGCCGCCATAGTTACCGGCGACAAACCATTAACGGTACAGTTCATAGACAGTTCTACCGGCACAATTACGAGTTGGGACTGGAGCTTTGGCGACGATAGCAGCAGCATAAAGCGTAATCCGGCACACACATACAACAGTACGGGCACGTTTACGGTTACGTTGACAGTCTCAGGGCCCGGTGGGACGAATATTAAAACGAAAGTAAACTATATAACAGTAACATCACCAGCACTCCCGACGCTGGTAGTGGTGGCAAATCGTGTGTCAGAAAACGAAGCGGTTGTGTGGAACAACATGATAGAACCGGGTAAAGATAATGCGAAGATAGTGTTTAACCTGGGTAGCGATAGCGCAGTAAAAATCCGGGTATACAATATATTAGGCGAACTTGTGAAAGAGTATGACGAAAAACGATATTCCTCCGGAGTTAATCAAGAGTCGTGGGACGGGAAAGATAGTGATAACACTACGTTACCTTCAGGGTTATATTTAGTGCATATAAAAACTAGCTCTTGGGAAAAAGTTTGTCGTATAATAATCAAACGGAGATAAAAAGAGTGTATTTTGAAATGTGTAATGTAATGAAAAAGGCAAAATTATCGTGCAGAGATGGAGTTTATAAAAATCGTGCCAATGGCAGCGCCATCCGCGGTTGGAGAGTGTGGCACAGCAGTCAGTGATACTGGTGAGGTTACATATAGAGATAGCGCGATAGGATGTACAAGTTCTGTTTACCGACAACTTTGAACCTTGGGACATTGTTCGCGTTTACAATGGATAGGTTGGTAAAGAAAGTTGTTGTGATGTGCGATCACACACAAAACATAGCTGAAAAAAGTAACAATAATTCGCACATTAAAGTTGGAGTTGCAGCAATGTTTGGTATGTTTGTATTAAGAACTGGTGTGAAACAGGGCTGGGACAATAACCTTGTGGTAAGTTTTGGCGGTGGACTAAAGTTCAAAAACATTGCTATTGATTATGCTTCTATGCCATACAAGAATTTGGGTGTTGCTCATAATGTGTCATCATCCTCTTTTTTCTGAAGTGTAAACCTAATAAACTTAGCCCCAGATCATTTATGAAATATTAGCTACGGATTTTGTTTTGCGAACGGCTTTAAATACCGTGTATATGAACTTATACTTTCAATGCATCTCTAAACTATCACTTCGGCATACTGCCCGCAGGTGGTATGCCAGGGCGTACTTACGGTTGACATAACCAATCTTGAGTAGTATACTTTTTAACTATTAGGAGTTCTTAAGGTTATTACTAGTTATAACACAAAGAAGGAGTTTAACAAACACATGGCAAACACACAAGTTGCGTTACAGATGTACACGCTAAGAAACTTTTTGAAGACACCGGAAGATATTGCTGTTACGATGAAGAAAGTAAGTAAAATCGGGTACAAAGCCGTCCAACTATCCGGTCTTGGCCCGATTGATGCGAAAGAACTCAAAAATATCCTTGACGGAGAAGGATTATACGCATGTTCGTCACACTACGGCATTGATGCGTTTGAGAAAGAGTACGACAAAACCGTAGAAGACCATAAACTATGGGGTACAAAATTAACTGCGGTACCGATGATGCCGGTTACATTATGGAATGAAGAAGGATTCAAAAGTTTCGCTCCGCGGTTAAACGTTATTGGCGAAAAACTGCATAAAGACGGTATTATCCTGGGGTATCATAATCATAACTTTGAACTTGAGCGTTTTAACGGGAAAACCGGGCTTCAGATATTGTTTGAGCTTACAAACCCGAAATATGTTACCGCTGAAATTGATACCTACTGGATTACAGCCGGAGGCGGCGATCCCGCTGCGTGGATACGCAAGTTTCCTAATCGCAGCCCGCAGGTACATTTAAAAGACATGACTATGCGGATAAAAGATAAAGCGCGGAGTCAGGTAATGGCAGAAATCGGGGAAGGTAACCTTAACTGGCCGGAAATTCTTAACGCGTGCAAAACTGTTGGTGTGGAATGGTATATCATTGAACAGGACGCCTGTGAACGCGACCCGTTTGAAAGCGTGGCAATAAGTTTAAAAAACGTCAACGCGATGGGTTTGAAATAATCTGTTTTTGCCAGCGGCCTGATTTGTAGTACCAATAATTAAGGGATAACCCGACCAGTGGGCTGATTGCCATTGATATCCATATACCGTTTTCTTTTAACGGCGTGTGTTGAGATAGGTAATACGCCAGCGGGTATTGTGTAATGATTATTCCTGCAATAGAAAATATAAGCATATACATCGTATCTCCTGCTGCACGGACAACGCCTTGTAAAGCGAACATAATAGAAAACGCGAAGTAGTTAAAACTTACTATCCGCAGAAAATATTCTGTTTTTGCCAGGACTTCAGCGTCTGTGGTAAACATTGACGCAATAGTTTTCGGGAACGAAAAGATTATCACAAAAAAGAATAATGCAAATCCAACCGAAAACAATACTGACAACCTAGTGGTTTCCCGTACTCGGGTATACAACCCGGCACCGATATTTTGTGCAGCTATCGACGATATTGCCATACCAATTGCCATTGACGGCATAAAGGTTAACTGATTAAGCTGTACACCGATACCGTACGCCGCTGTAGTATTTACCCCGAACGAATTTACCAGTGATACTACGAGTATCGCACTTAAGGATGTGATAACCATCTGTAATGACGCGGGGATGCCTATTACAAATATTTTTTTGATAATACTATAATCCAGTGCGTAGTCCCATTTTGTGATATTAAGCAACACATGTTTTTGCAGAACAAAATAGTATGCAATAAATAACATTATTATAGTAGCTACGATCCCGGATATCGCCGCACCTGCTAAGCCAAGTTTTGGAAGAGGCCCGAGCCCGAGGATAAACAATGGAGCTAATACGATGTTTAATACTGTTGAAACAATAATAAGATACAACGGCGTTTTTGCGTCGCCCAGCCCGCGGAGGATTCCGCTGAACCAGTTGTAGATAAACTGTAACGGCATTCCAGCAAAAGAAATAAACAAAAATATATATGCCAGGTTTTCAATATTTTCAGGTACATTTACAAGGCGTAGTAATTGACGGGTAAATATCATGCCAAGGATGGAAAGCATTAAACACAAAGCTCCGGTACTGATAAACGAGTTGGTCAACACTTTAGCGAGGTACTTATTATCATTCGCACCAAACGCCTGCCCTACGAGTATATTTGTAGCCACTGCCAGCCCGATAATTGCGGAGACTACCAGGAACACTACCGGCATGGTAGTAGACACCGCAGCAAATGCTTCATGTCCGATTAACCTCCCAACCCAGATCCCGGCAATTATTGAGTAGATCGCCTGAAAAAAGTTTGCGAGTAGCATAGGGATAGAAAACATGGTTAACTGTTTTAACACACTGCCCTTAGTAAAATCCTGCATACAACAACTGCTTTCTAATAAACTATTTTTCTTTCTTACCAAAATCGCGGAGGATTATATGCGCAGCATGCGACGCAAATGCATGGTCACAGCTTGCCCGTGGGTCAACGTGTTCCCATAACGTTCCTGTAAGATTTGCCATCGGGAGCAAAAGGTGTTTAAGGTCACGCATAAGTTTAGTATGCTCGTTATACCTTGACAGGAGTTCCATCCGAAGGACGTATCCGATCAATAAGTTCGACGGCGGAAGTTCGGGATATACAGTTTTAGCATCGCGTTCCGGGCCAAAAGAGTTTAGTAGCGTTTTCCATAAAGCCGGTTGTGTATCCGGTGTAGCTATACCAAAATAGAACGCGTAGTATTGACACGTTTCAGTATGGTTGGTTGTTATGTTAAGCTTACCATCCTCACCGCGTAGCGCATTATCCACAAAAAATGTACCGTCAAACGATTGTGCACGGATGATATTCTTTACTTCCTCAGCTTGAGCAAGAAACTCGTGGTTGTTATATAAATTACCCGCGGACTTCAATGCTGCGGCGTATAGCATATTTGACGGATAATTTATATCCTGCACAAACTTATTAGAGAGGGACCATTCCACAAATATCCAGCTTTCAAGTTTTTCTAATAACCCGTCGGAATTAAGGAATTTCTTGAAATAGTCAAACAACGCATATACTTTTTGTTCAAACTGCGCAATTAATGCGGTATCCCCGCTGCGTTTAAGGTATTCTTCGAGTTGCAGTACAAGCCATAATGCCCAGTTCGGGATGAACCGCCCGTTTGGATGATCTGCCGGGTAGCACATAGGAAACATGCCCGTAGGTAACGGCGGGAATCTTGAGGGTAAAACATAATTCTCCAAAAAGTTTTGTTCAATATCAGTTTTCCCTGTCAGCGAGTACGCAGTTCTTGCAGTAAAAAAACTGTCGCATAACCACGCTCCGCGTTCTCTTGACGGGCAGTCCATAAACACGTCAGGACAGTTTTGTTTAAACGTTTCAACTGCAGCGGAAAAAATGGTATTAACCTCCGGGTCTGTACCCTTATACATCCGATTTTGTGATGGTTGTAACGGATAAGTATATTCACGGATATACATGTTTTCAACAGAGCATGTACCGGATATCGCAAGAAATTTTAGGTATTTCAAAGTGTACGGTTCCAACGATTCTATTGAGTACCGCCCTGGTTTAAGCGAGTAATATAATATATTAAGAGTACCGGGATGCATAAGATCAATATCATTATTTCTTAGTGTTTCACAAAAAGTAAGCATAAGGACGGTATCGGTATTGCATATAATTTCCGCGCCAATGAAACCTGAGTATATCCGCCCGAAATCGGTGATCCCAAAACTTTTTTCTGTTAACTCAACCTTACTTATTATTTTGTCAGTAAAAACAATTTTTTTTGTTGCATACCGCTGGTATTCAAGTGATTGGTTAAGCTCAAGGTCGTTCATTGTATAACACAAAAAGTTTGGTTTGCCGGTAGACTTTTCTGCAATTGATTGGAGTAAATTATTCGGAGCTTCTACGCGTTCAGTTATCCCATCCGCAATTAGTTTTATAGGTTTTACAATTTCAAATACAGGCAGCGGTACTCGTCGCGGTAAATACTGTTTTTCTTCAAGCACAGCGCATGGGGTGGAAGGGTAAACACCGGGAATTCCAGTTCGCCAAGTGTTAGAGTCAGGCGTTAACGTATACGCTTCGGTGAATGCGCGCTGGAAACTGTACCTCAAAACTTTCTTTATCTTATGATTAAGAATATATGCAACAAAATCTTTCCCCGTGGATAACACCGGGACAAAATCGTGTTGAACTTCAGCCTGGATAAACGGCTGATTATTCGCAAAATAATAGGTATTAACATTGTTTGATAAAACCTCGATTGCGAGATGGTTTATCCCAGGAACAATGCGGGTAGTAATATCAAGTTCATCCACACGGTGCCATCCATGCGGCCCGCGCGCAGGGCCATGATGCAGGAACACGCCATTAAGGTAGATACGGTAAAACGTTGCACCTGTGATAAGCAGGACATATTTCCCGTAAGTACCGTCTGTTGGTACGTCGAACTTCCCATAGAGTCCAAGGAGGAGGTTCATTTCCTTCTCCTGTCCTGCGGGCCATACCGACTGTGCAGCTGAAAAAAATTTTGTATCCATACTCTAATCTACTATTATATCACATAATATTACCCTATTTGCTGGTCGATCCCCGCGCCGGGAGGAACCATTGGCAGCACATTCTCGTATTCCGGGATATTGATATTGATTAATGCCGGTGACCGCGGTTTCAGTACAGATTTTATAGAATTATCAAGCTCGGCAGTGCTTGAAGTATCGGATAATGTCCATGAGGAGATACCAAACCCATCGGCAATTGCTGCGAAGTTTACACGGTTATCAAACCGTGACGCGATATAGTGTTTGTCATAAAACAACTCCTGCTGCTGTCGCACTAACCCTAAGTGCCCGTTGTTCAACACAAAGATTTTTATGTTAAGGTTCAGTTCAGCTAACGTTGCAAGTTCCTGGATATTCATTAAAATTGACCCGTCACCGGTAATACACACAACTTGTTTCTCCGGATTTGCCAGTGCCGCGCCAATCGCCGCGGGTAAGCCAAACCCCATAGTCCCAAGCCCGCCGGAGGTTAGTAACGCTCGAGGGGTATTAAATTTCCATGTTTGCGCAGCCCACATTTGATGTTGCCCTACATCGGTTGTAACAATAGTATCTTTCTGGGATAAACGGTTAATCGTTTTAATAATATTTACCGGGTGTAACGGTTTATCATACGTTTTTGATAATCCAGTATCCCTGTCTCTTTGGTTCCTAATTTCTGATAACCATTCACCCCGCTGATTTTCGGTTATTAACGGTATCAGCGCAGATAAAGTTTTCCCTAAATCCGCAGTTAAACAAATATCCGGAGTTTTAAGCTTCCCGATCTCCGCAGCGTCAACGTCTATATGCACAACCCTGGCAGTTGGCGCGAATCTTGATAGATTACCAGTTGCACGGTCATCAAACCGTACACCTAACGCCAAAACCAAATCCGCTGTATTAATAATAGTATTTGTGCTTTTCCATCCGTGCATACCAATCATCCCGAGTGATAGCCGGTCATCCGCAGGGTATGCACCTAACCCCATAAGCGTTGATGTAACGGGGATTGAGTTTTTCTTTGCCAGCTGACAGATAAGCCTGTAACTGCCGGAGTGTATCACTCCCCCGCCAATATACATAACAGGCCGGGTTGATTTATTGATAGCCTCAGCAATCGCGGAGATAACCCGCAATTTTATGCCGTTCACCGGTTTTTTATCACATCGTTCAGGTAGTGACGGGATATCAATAACTTCTGTCTGCACATCCTTTGGCATGTCAATTAATACAGGGCCTGGACGGCCGGTTTGCGCAATCTCAAACGCAAGAGGTAAGATGTCCATCAGCTCCCCAGCGGATTTCACAAGAAAGTTATGTTTCGTCAGTGGTAATGTCATACCAAACGTATCAATTTCCTGGAACGCATCGGTACCCAATAACGTAGTAGGCACTTGCCCGGTGATTGCGATAATCGGGATAGAATCAAGTTTCGCATCAGCAAGTGCAGTAACCAGATTTGTTGCGCCCGGGCCGGAAGTTGCAAAACATACTGCCGGTATCCCTGTTGACCTCGCCATCCCCTGTGCGATAAAACCTGCGGACTGTTCATGCCGTGCAAGAACGTGGCGGATCACACGGCTTTCGTATAACGCGTCGTACAACGGCAGGTTCGCTCCGCCGGGGATACCCGGGATTACAGTGATCCCGTACTTCTCCAGTGTTTTAATAATAATCTGTGCTCCATTAAGTTTCATTGTTTTATGAACATCCTTTCTCTTTATTAATTTATTAAGTGAAATAAAAACCCCTGGGATAAAAATCCTTTTCAGGAACTTACACCAGGGTTACGTTATTAATTCAGTTCTTCTAAAACTATGTACCTCCAACGCTTACTCCGGCGTACCTCCTACTCGCGCAAGGGCGAGTACAGGTACAGCCACCACTACTACGACTATCATTGTTACTGAACTCAAACTTTTTGTGTACATAGTTTTTATCTATCACATTAATTATTAGCAACAATTCGCGTTTTTGTCAATAAAAAACATTATCAAGTATCATTTTTGTAAGAGAAAAAATAAACAACACCTTCAAGCAGGATAAACCGCCAGAAGGTGTTGTTATAATATTTCGAACGGCTTGAGTTATATCACTCCGTAAGAAATCATAGCCTTCGCTACTTTTAAGAACCCGGCAATATTTGCACCGGATAAATAATCACCTTTTTTGCCATAACACGCTGCTGCGTCTAAACAGGAACTATGTATATTTTTCATAATACCCAGCAGTTTTTGATCAACTTCTTCTTTTGTCCAGGACAACCGCATACTGTTTTGGCTCATTTCCAACCCTGAAGTTGCCACACCACCGGCATTTGCAGCTTTTGCAGGGGCGAATAACACATTGTTATCCTGCAACAATTTTACCGCATCAAAAGTACATGGCATATTTGCGCCTTCCGCTACGCAGAGACAGCCGTTCTTTATCAACGCCTGTGCGTGTTCTTTACTAATCTCGTTTTGGGTTGCGCAAGGAAGCGCGATGTCAATCTTCAACCCTTTTTCTTTAATTACATCCCATACGCTCTTGCCTTCAAAACAAACGGCTTTATATTTATTAGTATATTCCTTAATTCTTCCGCGTTTAACATTCTTTATTTCCAGCACGTGCGCTAACTTAGGCCCGTGAATACCTTCTTCATCAACAATAGTGCTTTCCGAGTCGCATAAAGTGATAACCTTCCCGCCCAACTGACTAACTTTTTCAGCGGCGTACTGCGCAACGTTGCCGGATCCGCTTATCGCCACAATTTTGTTTTTGAAATCAGTTTTCCGTGTTGCCAGCATCTCAGCTGCGAAATATACTAATCCGTATCCGGTCGCTTCGGGGCGTATTAAACTCCCGCCGAATTCCATAGCCTTTCCTGTTAACACCCCTGTGTGTTCATTAACAATTTTTTTGTAGCATCCATACATATACCCGATCTCTCTACCTCCAACACCGATATCCCCTGCAGGAACATCAGTATCAGGGCCGATATGCCGGTATAATTCTGTCATAAATGAATAACAGAACCGCATAACTTCGTTATCTGATTTGCCTTTAGGGTCAAAATCCGACCCTCCTTTTCCGCCGCCCATAGGGAGAGAGGTTAATGAGTTCTTAAATATTTGTTCAAACCCAAGAAATTTTATGATGCTTAGATTTACTGAAGGATGAAACCGTAACCCGCCTTTATAAGGGCCGATAGCGTTATTGAACTGTACGCGAAACCCTCTGTTTACCTGGACTTCGCCTTTATCATCCACCCAGGGTACTCTGAAATAAATCGCGCGGTCCGGTTCCACGATTCTTTCATATATCTTCATTTTATTGAACTCAGGATGTTTGGGAATCAGGGTATCCAAAGATTCCATAACTTCTTTCACTGCTTGCTGAAATTCCGGTTCCGCGGGATTCTTAACTTTTACTTTCTCAATTACTTCCTCAATGATTGACATCATATTCCTCCTTGAATAAAAAAAAGCCTTTCGGCCAACACTTGTTTTCCGAAAGACTTCTTTGTCTTCTAAACTTATCTTAATAGCAGCACCTATGCAACTATTTTGTGATATTCTATATAGTAACTAAACTTTTTGTCAATAAGATTTTTGTTTCATCACAAAGACATTTTTGGGGTAAGCGTTAATGGTTTGTTAGGAACCAGAGTTAAAATAATATCTTTCTTCGCCCATGGAGACACAAAACAACACCGCCCGCCAGTTTCGGATATACGCTCGACA
>JBBAAG010000003.1 GCA_041658405.1 Elusimicrobiota bacterium | reverse complement strand
TACCTACTCCGTGTTTCCGTTTAATACACAGGCGATACCCACAACGCAGCAAAGGTTTGTAACACCTAACAATGACGGTGTGAATGACAGTGTAATTTTTGTTAATGTAAGAGAAGTTAAGGTTTATGATCTTAATTACACAGAAGTTTGTACGCAGCAGCCTGATACTTCCGGTATCATCAACTGGGGATGTGCTGATAATAATGATAACGCTGTACCGCCGGGAGCGTATATTTATAAGGCTGTAAGTAAGAACACAGGGGAGGTGGTAGTGGGTGTTGTGGTGGTTGTGAGATAATAAGGGTACATGAAAAAACTTTGGGTAATGATTATTGCAGGTTTATTTAGTGCATTGAATACCGTATCAGTAAACGCATGGTTTACCGTGAATAATATCGATATTCGTTCTACGGGTACCGGCAGTACGGGAGTTGCGTTTATTACAGGGCCTGGGTCCGTATTCTTGAATCCCGCAAAGATTGGGAAGTTAAATGATAAACGTATAGTGTCGGTATCATACGGTAGTCCGGGTGCGGCATACCGGAATTTAAGCAGCGGGGATAGTAGTGAAACTTTTATTTCTAATGGCTGTATTGCCGCACAGATGCCGGTTTGGAAAGTTTTTGTATTGGGTTTAGCATGGTCAAATTATAGTATTGCCGGGATGTATGACGAAAATGTTGTAGTACTGGCAGCGTCAAAAAAAATTATTAATACTTTATCTGCAGGAGTGAACTTAAAGTATTTGGGGAATAAGTTTTATATTGATACACTCACGTTAAATTCTGAAAAAACACGTGCCTGGCTTACCTCGCCGTTTAGTAAAGGTGATGGGAAAACAGGGGTTACGCTGGATATCGGGTTATTATGGGAAAACGTTGTACCGTCGTTAAACCTGGGATTGTCAGTACAAAATGTTACGCAACCGGATCTTGGGTTGATGACAAAAAGTGTAGTTCCCGCAAAACTAGCTGTGGGAACGGTATATAGTTTTGGCGATGCTGCGGTTTTTGAAGATATATCGATAATCGCGGATTTTGGGAAGGAGGTAAGCGGGTATTATAGTAATGTTTCAACATTTGGGTTTGGGATGGAAACATGGTTGAACTATCATATGTTTGGGTTAAGGTGCGGGGTTAATAGTACAAAATTTGCTGCAGGGTTTAGTTGGTACAAAAGTATCGCAGGTTTTGTGGTTCAGGTAGATTATGCGTTTGAGCTTCCATACGTTTTAGCGGATACTTTTTCGGGGCATCACGTAGCGGTTAGTTTAGTGCAAAAAGTTAATAATTAATAAATCTTTTTTTAAAGGAGCGGAAATGTTACAATGAGTATATATAGATGTATGGTATTATCTATGGCGTTAGCGTTTACCGGAATACCGGTGTATGCAGCAGAACCGGTAAAACAAGTTGTGCAGGCTGAAAAAGTTTTTGTTACAAAAGTGTTTTTCAGCGAAAATGGTAAGTCCGCAGGTGTTGTGCTTAACGATGCTGTTGAAATTGATGAAATAAGTGTCAATAAAGTTAGTGGCAGTGTGAACTTAAAATTTCCTGTTTATATTTCAAAAGCAGGAAAAGAGTACCCGCAGGTATCAGTTACTGACAGAGGGTTGTTGAAACGTATAGAAGATGCTGTCTCAACAAAAAACGTGGTTCCCCGGGAGAAAGTTGAGAGGCTTTCCTGTAAGATTACAAAGTTTAGGGTGTATACAGGTAGAAAAGGTGTAAAACTGTCGGTAACCGCACAGGTAACTATTAATAACGCGGTAGTTATTGAGTGTAAGATCAGGGACGGGAAAAACGGTCCATGGATATCCTGGCCGGCAAGGCCGCCGAAAGATGGGAAGAAGTGGGTTAAACAAGTGAGGTTTTACGATAAGGAACTTAGTGAAGGTATTGAACAATTGTTGATAAAACGGTTTAATGAAGTGAAAAAAGAAGAAGGATAGGGAGAGGTGGAATAGTATTATGGAAATCATAGTGAACGTAGTTGTACCAATAATAACGGGTACTATATTTTTTGGATTAGCATGGTACTGCGCGTACATAGCGCCAATGCGTTCATTAGTGACAAGCGAACTCACCTACCGTGCTGCGTTCTGGGGTTTTATAGCGTTCGGGATTTATCTCGCTACACGGCCGTTTCAGGTATTATTGGGCCCGCATCCGATGCCGTTGATTATCAATAATTTACGCGAATTTTTTATGATCGGGTTTTTTGGGCCAGGAGTGTTTATTGCGTTAGTAAACCTTTCATTATGCGGTGAACGCAAGATACCAATACCTATGATTTTAGCTGTGTTTTTGTTCGGTATAACACTTGCTATTGTTTTTTGTATTACCAACATTTTTGCAATCGGCGGGTCAGTGGAAACATTCAAGATCGGGAATTATACGGCAAACGACGGTAAGTGGTTTTTGGAACTTGATGACTTCCGTGGGAGATTAATGGCAGTATTGTTTATTATACGCGTTGCTGATCCTGTATTATTGCTGTTTATAGCCGGTGTATTCGCTATTTACCGCAGTGTTACATTACCGAAAGATATGCGGCAGGTGTATAATAATATGCAAAGAAAACTTGCATATGCGGGTATAAGTACGCTGTTCTTCAGTCTGTCTATGCTTTCAACAGGATTTATGTGGTTACTTGGTAAGATTCCTAACCAATGGTGGTTGTATTATTTAGGTGCATTAGCGGCAGGTGTGTTTGAAGTTATGAGTATTGCATTGCCGTTTAAGCATGATGTTGAGGTATAGGATAGTTTATCTTTTTATTCTTACCGTACGTTCAGGCCGCCTTGTTGTGTAAGAATATCGTCAATAGACGGTAAGTTTACGTTTAAAAGTTCGTATGTCTGTGTTTCGTTTGCTTTACCTTTTAAACGGATTGAAGGCATTTGTTTTACCTGAACATAGTCGCGGACAAGGTCCAGTGTTTTATCACTGATCAGCAATTCCGTACCCCATTCACTGTTAAGCCCTTCAATTCTGTGGCAGGTATTTACTGTATCGCCTATACAAGTATACTCCATACGTTTATCTGAACCAATATTTCCGGCAACAACTACGCCGCTGTGTAACGCAATCCCTATCTTCAACGGTGCACGGCGTTCGGAGATAAGCTGGTTATTGAACTCAGCCATTTTTATTTTCATTGTCCACGCTGATTTTAACGCACGAAAGTGGTCCATCGGATACGCCCAGGGTGCGCCAAACACTGCAAATATGGCATCGCCGATAAATTTATCAACGGTACCGTTGTTTTCAGAGATGATATCTACCATGATCGAAAAATATTCGTTTAATAAATGAACAACGTCTTCCGGGCGTAATTGTTCCGACATTGTTGTAAACCCTCGGATGTCGCATACCAAGACCGTGACTCTGCGGCGTTCACCGCCAAGTTTTATTTTGTTGGTAAGCACAGCTTCTGCTACTTGTTTTGATACATACTTACCGAAAGTTTTGCGGATGAAGTCGCGTTCTTTTAACCCTAAGATCATGTCATTAAACGCTTTTGCGAGGTAGCCGATTTCGTCACGACGTTTAATATTAATTGTTTGTTCAAGGTCACCCCGGCCGACTGCCTGAGCTATACGCGCGAGTTTATTTATCGGACGGACCATCATTACTACCATAAAAATTGTGAATACCAAACTCGCTGCCAGGACTATTATGGTGATGATGATAATCTTTTTTCGCATCTCGCTTAATGCTGCAGTAATACTTTCATCAGAAAAACCAAGACGTGCTGTGCCTATACGCAAAGTACCAACTATCAGAGGTATACTGATATCCACAAAGTTTTCGTTGCTTATGTTATAGGTCTGGGTTAATACTTGTTCTGATTGGTACGACTGCTGCCCAATAGATGTTTTATCTAGTTCTCCTATAAGTTTTGAGTCAATATGCGAAACAATTTTGCTGTTTGTATCCACAACGATTGCGTAACGGATTGCTTTTTCTTTTGCGAGTTCATTTACAGCGAAATGCAATTGGAAAAGGTCGGGTTGAGGAAATAAGGATTCTTTTGCTACCCGTGCGAAGTATTCCGCCCGCAGGCGCATTTCGTTGATCAGGGATTGGCGGGTTTGATTAATAACAAACCGTGCCATTATGACGGTTACAATAAGGATTATTACGGAAACTAACAGAGAGAACTTGATTGCTATGATACTTATACGTCCACGATTATTCATCTATGCGGTTTTCTCTCTGCATATTAGGTAAAAATACTTTTATAGTTATCATTATATACATCATGTTCATAAAAATAACAAAATTATCATCCAAATAATTATTGGGCCCGGTAGGACTTGAACCCACGGCCAACAGATTATGAGTCTGCCGCTCTGACCAACTGAGCTACGGGCCCCGAATATATTTTGAGTATTTATACTACATCATTTCAAATGTATGTGTCAAGACTAAGCATTAAGCTTTACTTTTTGGTGTGATTAGTAATATAATTTATTGATTAATCCTATGAATGCGTTAATTAAAAATTTGATTATTTTTCTTTCAATATTGATTATTTTAATAACTGCCTATTTTGTATGGTATTGGTTTTCGCGTGTTACTTTTGACAAGTTTGTGCCGAATAGTTTTACGTTATTACTGACAATACCTTCACCTGAAAAACTGGTCACTGTGCTTGATAGCCGCGTGGTAGGAGCTGTAATTGGCTTGGATGATAATATTAAATCATCTTATACCGCTTATATGTCTTTCCGCAAGTTATTATTGAAAAACAATAATGTTATTACACGGTATATGCTCTCAAGGGAAGTGTGTATTGTATGGACTTCATCACAACTTGAGATACCGGTGATCACAGTTAATTTAGGGCCGGTAGCGCAGGTTCTTAGCGTGTTATCAAATACAGCGGGGATGGTTATCACCGGGGAAAAGGATATTAAAATAGATTCATATGAATATGCCGGGAATCGGGTATATCTTCTGACAATACTGTCAACAAATACTAAGTGGTATCTTACGTACATAAAGAATTATGTTTTAGCTTCACAAGAAAAAGTCGGGATACAGAATATACTATCGGCTTTTGGTAGCCCGGATGCTGTTCTTCGGACAAACAGTATGTTTTGGAAGGTTGCCGGGCAAGTTGGGGATGATAGTGTTACCCGTGTGTTTGTCAACAGTAAGTACTGGGCAAGTGGGTTAAGCAGGGTTTTTGACGCAACTGAGATTGTTCAAACATTCGGGTTGACGGATATCATTGGGATTGGAATAAAAGTTGGGGATAAAAATGTGGTGATCAAAGGGTATAACTCAACACGTATCGGTGAAGGTAAACAAGGTGTTGGTGAGAATAACGCGGAAGAACTTATGCGGTTGGTTACGCAGAAACCGCAGAAAAGCGAAGTTGCAAAAGTTGTTCCCGATAATTCCAGTATTATGATGAATGTAAGGTTTGAAGACTTTAGTGTTTTCTGGAATTATATTATACATTTGAGTGAACGCGAGCCTGGATTCAAGAAACAGGTTGATGATGTAGATGCTAAACTCAAACAATTATCCGGGAAGGGGTTGCAGGAAGGATTTCTTTCATGGATAGGCAATGAAGTTACTGTTGTTCAGATACCGAGTGAATATATTCGCGGAGTTAGTACAGGAAAACAGGTTGTCATGTTTGAATGCCGGAGGGAAGATAGTGCGGTTGAAGCTTTGGGTAAGTTCGAAGAAGGTATTACCGGGCGGTTTTATCTGTCGGTTAAACCTGTTGAGTATGCAGATTATAAAATTTATAAAATCCGTGAATCTCCGGTACTACGTGTACTTCTTGGAATATTCGTAAAAGTTAATGTAGAACTTTATTATACAGTGGTGAAGAATTACCTTGTCTTTTCTGAGGATTTAGAGGCTGTTAAGTCGGTAATCGACGGGTTTCATGGGAATTATGTTCTTGATAATCTTAACTCCTACAAGAATGTTGTGAGTGATACAGCAACAAATTTTGTTGTCTATTATAACTATGCATCAACGGATTTCCCGGAGATTGTTAATAATAACAAACTTTCCGGGAAGTTCTTGAAATCTTTCCCGGTGGGAAGTGTTGAAGCAAAATTTGTTGATAACGGGTTAAGCTTCACAATTACTGCTCAAGTTGTTGAATAAATAATTGCTTGACACTACAACCCTTTTCTATATATATTATTATATTAAATATGGTTATTTATTATTTGTAACTTTGGAAATGATAGAAAGAGCAGGGATAAATTGAATACTACACCTCAGAATACCGGCGCGGAACCTGACCACGCAAAACGGGTTGAGGAAATTAAAAAACAATTGCAGGATGCACGGAAAAACACGGAGAGCCCTGCAAAAAATATTTCCTTACGTCATAAGTTCGCACGGCGTATAGAGGCATATCAGTATACAAAATCAAGCCAGTCTGAGAATAAGTTGTTACAATCCGAGATGATCGTGCGTGAAGCGCGGATGCGGAAAGTGCATCAGCAAAAACAGCATGAACTTGACCGATTGCGTAATAAGTGGGAAGATGAGTTGAGAAGGGTGCGTGAACCGCAACAACAGTGGTTGATTGAAAAAACGCAGTTAAAAGAAGAAATACTTAAACGTGACCGTGAAAATGAATTACTTGGTTTTCAGTTTAAACAACAGCAGGTGGAAACTCAAAGAGTAATTGAGACGAACCGGATAGAACACGCTCAGGCTATAAATAAGTATGAATCTCACGCTGAAGGCTTGGAAAAGCAAATTGCCGAGCAGCGCTTACAATATGAAACCGCGATACGTGAGGAAAAAGATTTAGTAACGTCTTTGCGGATGGAGATGTTGAAAGCACAGGCTGATGCTAAGTCGCAAATACAGCAGTTGGAAACTGAGTCAAATCTTGCGAGGACAAGGCTGGAGAATGAAGTTAAGCAACTCGCGCAGAATCTGTTATCCCGTGAGGCTGAACTTAACAACCGAATCCTCTCATTGGTTGATGATAATACACGGTTGAAAGAACAAACAAAAACGGTTGAGCGTGACTATGAATTACTGGTTGAAACTAAACAAACAGAACTGAGTGAGATGGTAACAAAGAATCAGCTAGAACGCGATAAACTTAACCTGAAGATCACAGAACTTGAACAACAGGTGCTAAAACGTAATGCTGAAGTTGAACAATGGAAACTTGAACTATCAAGAATAAATGAATTGCATCAGGTGGAAGTAAAAAACCTGGTTTCTGCTACAGACAAGGAACGCGAACATTATAATGTTGAACTCAATCAAAAGACTAGGTTAGCTGAAAGCCTTAACAAGCAATTGGCGGATGATACTGCGCGGTTGAAAGTACTGGTGGAAGAAAAAGAGTTTGAGAAAACACAGCTTGAACAAAAAATATGGAAATTATCGGAATCTACTGAAGAGTTACTAAAGAATGAACGCGAAAAAATTGCGGAATTAAAAGTTGTTGTCGCTGAAAAATCGAAAGAGCTGGATTCTTCAATTAAGATGAGTGTTGAAAAAGAAAAAGTTTTTGAACAGCGTATGGCATCTGATCGCGCGGTTCTTGAACGCCGGGTGGAAGCACAGAAAGAAGAAACTTCAAAGATTCAGCAGCAATACACTGTTCGTGTACAGGAATTACAGAATGTACTCCAGAAAAAAGAGCAGGATGTGATAGCTGCGGCGAATCAATTAAACAATCTGCGGGAACAGTATGATGTGAAAATACAATCCATGGAAACCGCGAACCTTGATCTTGCACAGGAAAAGGTTAGGTTAGTGCAGGAACTTAAAGAACAAGTACAGGTAAAGAATAACGAACTTGCACTGGTGCATTTAAGGATAGAAGAGCTTACTTCCGGTTTCACTGAAAAACTAAGGGTGCGTGACGAGGAAGTACGGGGTTTACTTACGAAACAACGTGAATCCGAGAATGAGTTTTCTTCTAGATTAAGCGAAAAAGATGCACAGTTGAGGGAATACAATATCCAGCGTGAAGCGGAACATGAAAGCTGGGCAAAGCAGTCACACGAAAAACAGTTACAAAGTGAAGAATTACGGCATGGGATTGAATCGCTCCGGCAAGAGTTTGCAAACGCCAGGCATCAGTGGGAACAGGAACGCAATGAAATTGTTGGTAAACACAATATTGAGCGCACACAATTGGTGAGTAATATCGAAATCCGTGAAAATGATGCACGGAAAGCGCAGGAGGAGTTCGCAAATAAAGAAACTGACCTCAAAGCAATATTACAGAAACAGGAACAGGATTTTGCTGCGCAAAAAAAGTTGTGGGAGCAGGCACGGCAGGAGATTAATGACCGTGAAGTTATGATGCGTGACCAGCATGCCCAGCAGGTGGCACAGTTGAATACGCTGATTGAAAAACTAAGGAATGATTTTGTTGTTAAAGAACAGGAATACAGAAAATCGGTGGGTGGGTATCAGTCTGATCTACAGAAAAAAGATAATGAATTTGCAGCGTTGACTACAGCGCATACACAGAAGGAGCTACAATTACAGTCAGCGTTATCATTCACTGAAGAAAGTGTTAAACGTTTAAGGGAAGATCTTGATACGCGGGCGATGAAACTCGCTGAGACTGAGAAAAAAAGTGAAGCATCTGTTGCTGAACTACAGAAAAAAATTGAGGTATTGACTGCGGAACTGCATTCACAGGATAAAAGTTCGAGTGATCAAAAGTATCAGATAGATAGTTTGATTAAGGAACGTCAGCAGTTGGTTGAACTGGCTGAGACATTGAAACTTGATGCAAAACAAAAGATGGAGGATAGGTTAAGGGTAATCAGCGAGAAAGATACTGAACTCTCGCGGTCCCGTGAGCGGATCCTTGAAACTGAGCAGCGAGTAAGAAGTGAGTACCGCGGGCAGATTGACCAGTTTACTGCAAGACAGTCGGAATTTATTGCTGAACTTGCAAAATTACGGGAACAGTATGACCGTGATAAAATGGTGTGGCAAGATGAAGTGAAGAATCTTAACGAACGAAATTCGAGGTTTGAAACTGAAACCCTGCAGCGTGAATCACGTGCCCGTGAGATGTTCCAGGCAAAACTTGTTGAACTTGAAACTATGAAATCTCAGCTTGAACAACGCGTGAGAGACCTTGAACACCAGTTGGAAGTAAACCAGGAACGGTATCATCAACAGTTGGTGCAGAAGGATAAGGAGCTGGAGAATGGCAGGAATAGGTTGATGGAAGAAATACGGCGGTTACAGGTGATGAGTGTTGTGCAGGAACGCGAGATACAGGATGTTGTTACCAATAAAGAACGTGAACTGGAGAAGTGGAAGAAAGAAATTTTGTGGGAAGAAGATAAGTTTAAAAACGGGAAATATTAAGGTATGCGTGCTGATATTGAACATATTTTTAACGAGTTTAACCGCAGGGTAAAAGAAGAACGGTTTGTATGGCAGCAAAAACTTGCTTCTGCGGAAGCTGAGATACAGTCGTTAAGGAAAGCGCTGAAATTGTCAGATGAAGAGAATAGTATTGCAAAAGATTTGTTAAAACGTAAACTCAGCGAGTTAGAACGGGTTGTTAAGAATCAGGAAGTTGAACTCGAACATCAGAAGATAATTAATTCTGAAGAATTGAAACGTTTATCCGGCGAATATTCCCGGCGTGAGGTTGAGCTTACCGAAACAGCACGGGGGAAAGCTGTAAAACTTGAAGATTTGATATTAAAACTTAGGAAAGATATGGAGTTTACCCGCGCGGCGTTATCCGATGAAGTTGCGAAGTGCCGTAAAAAACTTGCGGAGAAAGATGAACAGTTGGCAATGATGGGAGTGAAGCTTGCTTCCCGGGAAAAGTTTACGGATGAACTTGAACATAAGTTAAGGCTTGAACTTGAAGAACAAAGAAAAGCGTGTGAAGGGTATAAGAATAGGTTAGAGAACGAACTTGCGGAGAAAGATGCGAAGTTAAAGGAAGTTAAGGAACGGTGTGATGACCAGGAACGTGTATATACTATCATGCAGCGGGAAAAGGATGAGGAGATTATTGGCTTACAAAAAAGATGGGTGGAAGAAGAGCATGTGTGGAGGGTGAGGCTGCAGAAAGAGGAAGAAGAAAACCGGTTATTGAAGGATGAGCTAAGCAAACGTGAGCATGAATTGAGTTTAGCGCAGCGTACAAAAGAGTATGATATGCTTAATATGCGCAGGTTGTTGGAAGACGGTATCACTGGTGTCGGTACGAACAATACAACCATAGGTGCTGGTAGTGCGTTAGGAGATAAATATGTTACACATCTGGGCGGTAATAATGAAGATTATATTAAGTCCCTGCATGACGCTGAGGCTGAACTTTCAGATTTGCGGTTGCAAAGGTTGAAGTTGGAACAACGGTTGCATATGGATATTGTTATAAAACAACGCGAGCTTGATAATTTGTTGTTGACAATTTCAACCTCAACAGTGAAGGATGGCGGGTTGGATAAACGCAGGGTCGGGTTGGAAAGTGAAATTTCTAATCTCCAGCGAAAGGTTAAGGATGAGATAAATAATATATTGGTTAGAGAGCATAAAAAAGAAGAGGAAGTGCGGATTATACGCGCACGGCTTGCCGGGAAAAATGGTTAATAATGAATAATTTGTTTTTTAAAAAAAGAAATAAGGTAAGGTAAATGGCGATGTCTAACGAAACTACGCAGCAAACTGTAGGGTTTGATAAGCTTACCGAAGAGATTCGGTTGCTTAGATCACAGTTGGAAGATGAGAAACAGCGCCGGCTTGATGACCAGCGCGTACAGGAAGAGGAAAAACTTAAGTTAAAATCTGACCTGCTGCGCCAGGAAGCTGATCTCCGGGGGGTGGTGTCTCAAAAAGAAAATCAGTTGGATCAGGTAAGGACACAGTTGACAACTGAACGCCAGAATTTTGAGGAACGGTTAGCGTTGAGCAGGAAGTATTACGAAGAGAAGTTGCGTAACTGGGAAGAACAAAAAGCGGTACTTGAAGATTTACGGAGAAGAAAAGAGTCTGAACTTGAGGAAGTGTACCGCCGGAAAAAGGAAGAACAGGTTCATTACGAAAATATGCTGCATAACATGCAGCAACGGCAGGAGGATTTGAGGCGTGAATATATTTCGCGTGTCTCAGACCGTGACCGCGAAAACGAAGTTGTTAAGGTTCAGGCACAGGTGGAGATCGATCAGTTACGCACGGAATTCGAAAAACGCGAATCTGAATTACTGGAAACGTATGAACTGACGCAAAAACAGGTTGAACAGTTACGAGATAAAATTGCGGATCATCAGAAAATAGCGCAGGAAAAATTGCAAACCGCGGAGATTGCTGCACGCGCGCTTACCGCACAGATGAATGAAGCGCAGAAAAGGTATCAAACTGATATTGAGTTAAAGGAAAAAGAACTTAATGCCGCAGTTAAGAAGTACGAAGAAGAACAGCTTTCCCTGCAGAACAGAATCGTGGATTTTGCGGAAGAAAACGATCGTATCCGCGCAGAAATTGTTGTAAACGAAGAAGAGCATAATCAAAAAGTTGCAAAATATGTTGATGAGCTTAATCTGTTAAAGGCAGAATGGGCGCGTGAACAGGTAAGTTTAAAAAGTAAATTTACTGAAATTGAGCGGCAAAATCAGCAGGCCGCGCAGGAGCTAAATTTTAAACTCGATGATCTTAAACACCAGTATGAACAAAAATGCGCTGATTTTAATGAACTTCAGTTATTGATGGAGAAAGAACGGCAGGACTTTTATGCAACACAGCGTGTGCTGGAAGAAGAAAATGATTATGTAAAAGCTGAACTAACGATAAAAGAGCAGGATATCGAGGCTTTAATTGGCCAGCACCGTAAAGAAATTGAGCAGTTGGATGTTAATATACACACCGAACGTCAGCAATGGGAACTCAAACTGCGAGTAGTTGAGGATGAAAAGAGTAATGTTAGGAATGAGTATGCTGCGCGTGAAGTTGCGTTAGTGAATGAGTTTAATTCCAAAGAAAACGGGTTGAAGATTGTACAGGAAAAGTTGCAGTCCGAAGTTGCGTCGCTGCGGTTAAGAGTGGATGAGGAACGTAATGTTGCTGAGCAGAAATTAAAGGAACGCGAGGATGAGTATCGCAGGTTCCGCCAGGAATATACTGAACGCGAAACTAGTCTTAAGGCTGAGTATCAGCGTAAAGAACAGGAGGTTTACCGGTTAAACCAGCAGTTTGAGGAATTAAGAAGTAAATGGTATGAAAAACTTAATCTTCGGGAGACTGAACTTAATAAAGTTAATGGTGAACTTGAATCTATACGCCAGCGGTTTAATGACGAGAAGATTATTCAGGAAAATGAACTTGTGAAGAAAAGCCAGGAGTTGTTGGCATTAAGGAATGAGGCGCTGATAAAAGAAGCGCAGTTGAAGAATGAGTATGTCGATAAATTCCAGGTGTTTGAGAAAGAAAAACTTGCGTTATCCAGCGAGCTTGAGACTTTGGCGAAGGTTTTGGATGAAGAAAAGAATCAGCGCGCAAACCTTGAATTACAGATGGTACAAAAACAGAATGATTTGGTGAATTTAGATAAAACCATTGAAGAGTTGAAGGCTGACCTTTCAGCGAAAGTGCTGGCGAAGGATACGGAACTCGGGAATTTGAAGAACCAGATGTCCGCAGAATTGGGGACTAAACAGGTAAGAATTGGGCAGCTGGAAGATGAGTTGCGCGGGCTAAGTATAAAGATTGAAGAAGAACACGGGAAAAATACGGTGTTAACCCACGAAGTACAGCAAAAAAATGTTGAGGTTGATGCTGAGAAACGTAAGTATGAAGATGAAAAACTTGTCTGGGAAGAAAAACTTAGGATTAAAGAGGAAGAAAAGGTTTCTCTTAAGAATGAGTTAAAACAAATTATTGCTCAGCTGGAAAGTGATTACCGGAATAAACAAACTGAGGTTGATAACCTGCGCAAGTTCTGGGAAGGTAAAGTTAATGAACTTCAGGACCGCTGGGCGGAGGAACGGGTTAAGTATCAGTCTGAGATTCAAACTCAGGCGGATATCGGGGCACAGGCAAAACGTGACCTTGCGCGGCGGATAATGGAAGTTGAGAATGAGTATAACGAAAAGAAACGTGAACTTGACCTTGTCAGGATGAAGCAGGAACATGAACTTGCGACTGATAAAGCTAAACTTGAGATCGAGATTAGTGCATGGAATGACAGGCTTAAGATAAAAGAAGAGGAGTTTAAACGGTTAGAGGAAAGTTTTGAAACACGTGAACGCGAGCTGAAGGATGAGTTAAGGAAAAAAGAGGATATTCATAAGAGTATTGAGCTTGGCTTGCAGTCTGAATTGAAAACTGCTAAAGCGTCAATCGATGAGATCAGAATGCATATAGAAGAACGTCTCCGCGCAAAAGAGGAAGAGTTTGTTAGGTATCGCACTGACCGTATTGCCTGGGAGACTCAGATTGAGTCAACTTACCGTTCAAAACTTGATGATGCGCGGGTGGTTGAACAGCAGTTGAAGGAAGATATTAATGTTCTTTCAGGAAAGATTGAAGCTGAACGTAAAGTATGGGAAGTGAAGTTTAAGGATAGCGGCGAAGAAAATAATCGGTTAAAAGTTCAGATGGCGAACTGGGAGAATAATGTACGCGTAGAATTCCAGCGGCGTGAACAGGAACTTCAGCGCGTGAAGATCAGGCTGGAGGAAGAGCTTAAAGGCCTGCAGCAATTGGTTGAACAGGAACGCACGAATTCGTTGCAGACACTCCGTGAACGCGAAGAGGAATTGCGGCGTGTGGCATTAGAGTATTCTTCCGCTCAGCAGCAGTGGGATAAACGGTATCGCGAACGCGAACATGAACTCACACAACAGCGTGTATGGTGGGAAAACCGGGTAACTGAACTTGAACGCGAACTTGATCACGAAAAAAACCGTACCCGTCGCGAATTTGACCGACAGGAACAGGAGTTTGACGGGTTACTGAAAGATAAGAGTAACCGTGAAGTGCAGTTGCGGGAAGCTATTGAGGATATGGAAGAAAAGCTTAACCGCCAGGAACAGGAAATTACGGCGGAACGCGTGAGGCTTGCGGAAAAAGAGCGGATACTGTTAATCAAACAAAAAGATGTGGAGACCGTTGAAGCGCAGCAAAAACAGGATCAGTTACAGTGGACGAGTATACAAAAAATGTTGCAGGAAAAAGTTGAGAAACTTACCCGTGACATTACGGATATCGGGAGTAAGTATCAGATTGTTACTTCTGAATATACAGAGTATAAAGCTAAAGCTGAGAGCGCAATACAGTTAAAACAGCAGGAACTTGAGAAATTGTTGACTCAATACAAAATGTATGAATCTGAATGGCGGTCATTGATATCCGCGAAGGATGAACGGATACAGTCATTGCGGACTGAGATGAATGAGAATAAACAAACTTATACCCAGCGTGAGAATGACTGGCATCGGTTACAGAATGAACTTGAAGAAGAAGTGCGGGGTGTAAGGCAGGAGTGGGAAGGTGCACGGAAAGAATGGGATAACCGTGTACAGGCGAAAGAAGATGAGTTACGCAAGATGTACCTTGAAAAAACTCAGCATGAAGCGCAGATACTCGGTGAATTAAGAGAGAAAGAAGCGGCATTGAATACTGTACGCTTACAGCTTGAACAGGTAATGGAAAAACTTGAAAAACGTGAAGAAGAAGTTGTTGATCTGCGTACATCGTTATCACAAAAAGAAAATCAGTGGAAAGCTCAAGCTGCAGCGTTTGAAGCACAGATAGCGTCGCGTGAACAGCAAGTGCAGATGGCAATAAATGAACTTCGGGCGGTACGCGGAAAGTTTTGGAACCGTATTTTCAGTTGGTTATCAAAACCGGTTGTCTATGCTGACGGGAAAACTGAAAAGTATTCAGGTAATGGTGACGGTACGGGTTCCGGGACAGGGGTTGGTACGGGGAGTAATGGATACACAAGAAATGGCGGGAGTAAGTGAATCTAGAAAAATAGAAAAGGCGGAGGGTTATGAAGTTTTATTCAACGTTATTAGTTTCAGTTGTTATGTGTATGTCCGCAACATTATACGCAGCGGAACCTGTGGTAACCGGGCAACAGAGTGGTTTGAGTACGCAGAAGGAAAAGATTAGTTATATCATTGGGTTAGATATCGGTAAGAGTGTCAAAAATGACGGTATAGATTTGGACCCTGAAAAGTTTTATCTTGGATTACAGGATGGTATTGCGGATAAAAAGTCGTTGTTATCAACAGAAGAAGTTAATCAAGCGACGGAGGTGTATCAGAAAGAAATGAAAGAAAAACAGGCAGTACAGCGTGCAAAACAGGTTGAGGAGAATACTAAGATTGGTAAAGAATACTTAGAAAAAAATAAAAAAAATAAGGGAGTGGTTGTCCTGCCTAGCGGGTTGCAATATAAAGTGGTTACACCAGGAAAAGGTGTAAAGCCAAAAGCGACGGATAAGGTTAGAGTGCATTATTCCGGTAAACTTATTGATGGGACAGAGTTTGATAGTTCATATAAACGTAATCAACCTGCGGAATTCCCGGTAAACGGTGTAATAAAGGGGTGGGTTGAAGCTCTGCAGTTGATGACTGTGGGTTCAAAATGGGAACTCTGTATTCCGTCAGATCTCGCATACGGCGAACGCGGAGCAGGGGGAAGTATACCTCCGAATGCGGTACTTTTGTTTACCGTTGAACTTCTTGAGATTGTTAAGTAAATAGCTATATTAAATATTAATCAAGGAAGCGGGTTTTTATGCAGGCAATTCTTATGGCCGGCGGGTTTGGTACGCGGTTAAGGCCATTGACATGTCATATACCAAAACCGTTAGTGCCTATGGTAAACCGTTCAATTATGGAATATGTTGTTGAATTATTGAAAACACACGGGTTTGATGATGTAACGGTGATGTTGTACCACCAGCCGGAACATATACAAAACTTTTTTGGTAATGGTGAAAAGTTTGGGGTCAAGATGCGGTACCTCAGGCCGGATAGCGATGTTGGTACCGCGGGTTGCGTGAAGTTCGCAGAGAAGTTTATTAAGGACGAGTGGTTTCTTGTTATCTCCGCTGACCTGTTGACAGATTTTAATCTTAGTTCCGCTTTGGAGTTTGCAAAGAAAAAAAATACTGATGCCACAATTGTATTAACCTCAATTGCAAACCCGTTACCGTTTGGTGTGGTGATCACTGATGAGGAAGGGAAAATTACAAGGTTTTTGGAGAAACCGTCCTGGGGTGAAGTATTTTCGGATACCATAAATACCGGTATCTATGTGCTGAACTCATCAGTGTTTAAATTATTACCATCAGATAAGTCATACGATTTTTCAAAAGATTTATATCCGGACATGCTAAAGAAGAATAAGAGGTTGTATGGTTATGTTGCGCAGGGTGCCTGGCGGGATATAGGTAATCTTGATGAGTATCGTACTACGCATTATGCAGTGCTTGACGGTACGATTAATATTAATATCCCCGGTAGGAAAACTGTTATCAATAACTATCCTGTATGGGTGGATGACGGTGCAGTAGTTGATAAAAGTGTGGAGTTCACCGGGCCGGTGGTTATAGGTAAAAGCGCAAAAATCGGCGCGGGAACTAAGATCGGGCGGACTGTTATTGGTGAACGCAGTGTTATAGGTGAGGATTGTAATGTTACAGGCGCGATTGTATGGAATGACGTTGTTGTTGGCAGGAATACTAGGTTAATCGAGACTACTATTGTAGAAAAAACTGTTGTTGGAGAAGAGTCGCAGTTGAGGGAAGGAACGTTTATCGGTACTGAATGCGAGCTAGGAAAGTACGTTGAGGTAAGGCCGAATGTGCGTATATGGCCTAAGAAGGTTGTGGAAGAACAGTCAATAGTGTCAACTAGCTTGGTGTGGGGAGAAAAGTGGTCAAAAACGTTATTTGGTGCGTATGGAATTACCGGTCTTGCAAATATTGAAATCACGCCGGAATTTGCTGCGCGGGTAGGGGCGGCGTACGGTGCGTATATAGGTAAAGGGAAGTATGTTATTACTTCACGTGACGAGCATCCAGTCTCTAGGATGATTAAACGTACAATGATTTCCGGGTTATTATCTATGGGGGTTAAGGTTGGGGATATGCGTTCCGCACCGATTCCCGTGGTAAGGTATGAGATGGGAAAAGAAGGTGAGTCCGGGGCCATACATATACGTAAATCACCATTTGACCCGAGGTTGGTGGATATAAAGTTTTTGGATGCTAACGGCAGTGATATATCGGTACGCCAGGAAAAGTCGATTGAACAGTTATTCCTGCGGGAAGATTTTGAACGCGTGAGTCCTGAAGATGTGGGTGAGATCGTGTTACCTCCAAGAGTATACGAGTATTACCGTGAAGGATTTCTTAAAACTATTGATAAAGATAGATTAAGCAAGGCAAATCTTAAAATCGTTATTGATTACGCGTATTCATCAGCGTCAATGGTATTCCCGTCAATACTCGGTGAGCTTGGATGCGAGGTTGTTGCTTTAAATTCGTTTGTTAATCCTCATAAGGTTACTAAAAGCAAGAAAGAGTTTGAGCATTCGCTTGAACAGTTGTCGGATATCGTGGTAACTCTTAAGGCGGATGCAGGGTTCCTTATAGATACCGGTGCGGAGAAAGTTTTTATTGTGGATGACCGCGGCAAAATTATACCGGATGACTGGTCGCTGGTACTTATTGCGCGGATGATGATGGAAAAGTTTAAGAATGCAAAAATTTGTATACCGTTGAATACCAGCCAGATTGTGGAAGAGCTCGCATCAAAGTACGGTGCAAAGGTTATGCGTACAAGGATGTCACCACAGGAAATTATGCAGGCAGGGCGCGGGGAAGGAATTGTTTTTGCGGGTGATGGTGTTGGCGGGTTTATATTCCCGGAATTCCAGCCGGCGTTTGACGCAATGTTTTCAATAGTAAAAATTCTTGAGTTAATGGTAGAACTTGATATCAGGATGAGCCGTCTAGCGCGGTCAATCCCGGACTTCAGCGTGCATCACGTGCAAGTGCCTTGTTCTTGGGAGAAAAAAGGGTTGTTGATGCGCAAGTTCGCGGAAGAAGCTCAAGGGAAGAAAGCTGAGTTTATTGAAGGCGTAAAAATATTTATGGATAACGAAGACTGGGTATTGCTGGTTCCGGATCCAGATAAGCCGTTTTTCCATGTATGGGTTGAAGCTGAGACCCGGCAGAAGGTTGGGGAGTTGATCAGTGAATATGAGACAAAAGTAAGGGACTGGCAAAAATAGTGGTATCTTGTTTTTTGAGGGAGGGAAGGTTGCAATGATAAAGTTTGGTACTTCCGGCTGGAGAGCGGTTATCGGAGAAGAGTTTAATATCGATAACGTAAGGGTTGTAGTCAGTGCAATTGCGAATTATGTTATTAAGAACCACAAAAGTGATAAACGTGTTGCTGATAAAAAAAGTATTCCCCAGGTGGTGATTGGTTATGATACACGCTTTCTTTCGGATAAATTTGCGCGTACTGCAGCGGAAGTGCTGGCAGGAAATAATATTAAAGCATTGTTTTGCGTGAGAGATGTTCCGACACCGGTAGTGGGATACGAAATTGTCCGGCGTAAAATCGATGGGGGAATTAATTTTACAGCATCACATAATCCGTCGGATTATAATGGGATAAAGTTTTCACCGTCATGGGGCGGGCCGGCATTGCCTGAGGTTACAAAAGAAATTGAAAATAGTTGCCAAAAAATATTGAGTAAACGAAACGGTAATGGTGTTAAATCAATGTCCTGGGATGAGGGTTTGAGGGAGAGGTTAATCGAAGAAATTGATCCGCGAAGCGTGTTTCTTAAACGTATAGAAAAGTTTGTGGATTATGACACGATAAAGAAAGCTAAACTCAGGGTAGGAGCGGATTTTCTTTATGGTACCGGCAGAGGGTATCTTGATACTGCATTACAGGATGCGGGATGTAAAGTTCATACGCTGCATTTCTGGCGGGATGTGTTATTTGGCGGGAAGACACCGGAACCTAGTGAAGAAAATCTTGCGGAACTATATGAATTAATGAAAACCGAGAAATGCGTTATAGGTTTAAGTGTTGATGGTGATGCGGACCGGTTTGGTATTCTTGATACTGACGGGACGTATATCGTACCGAACCAGGTACTTGCAGTGCTGCTGTATTTTCTTAAGGAAACAAGAAAATGGGATGGCGTTGTTGCACGGACTGTTATGACAAGCCATTTTGTTGATGCTGTAGCTAATAAATACGGGATACCTGTACGTGAAACACCAGTGGGATTTAAGTTTATAGGTGAAGTAATGGAATCTGAACCTATGATCATTGGAGGGGAAGAGTCCGGTGGGTTGACTATAAAAGGACATATACCCGAGAAAGACGGTGTGCTAGCGTGTTTATTAATGGCGGAACTGCGTGCATGGGCAAAAAAACCGATTACCGCTGTCATAAATGAGTTATACAAAAAAGTTGGGTATTTTTATACTGACCGCATAAATTTCAGGTTGGATTCCGAGCGGGTGGCTAAATTATCGGCTAAACTTAAAGCTGCACCGCCAAAGGAAGTGTTGGGTATTAAAGTTGCTAAACTTAATACTATGGACGGATTTAAGTTTATCCTTACCGACGGGAGTTGGTTCGGGTTAAGGTTATCCGGTACGGAGCCTGTAGTGCGGTATTATATAGAAACTAATTCTGCGGTAAAACTTAAAAAACTGCATGTACTCGGGGAACATTTAGTAAATTGTCATTGGTAATTAATTTCTTTATACTGTTGCAGGTTGTAATACTCCCGCTGATTTTTTATACTCCGGCGAAAGATCATTTTATTGTTAAAGATGTGATATTCCATGTTATATCCTTTTCTATAGTTTTGTTTTATTTCGCGGGATTGTTTATTAATAAAACTTCAGGGAAACGGTTGGGGAGTATTTATGTACTTGGGATAACCGCGTTTTTGTTGATATTAGTACTATCTTTTCTTAATGCTGCGTATTGGGTGTTAAGCGCACGGGTTTTTCTTACATACATGTTTTATTGTATGACTGCCGTAGTAGTGGCACAGGGAGTGGATTCCGGAACAATAAAGACTGTGGTTATGATACGTACAATAATTTGTGCATCCGCGATAGTTGCATCGTACGGTATACTGCAGTATCTTGGGATTGATTTTCTTGCGTGGCAAACATCTTTTGGCCAGCGGCCTGGTGCAACATTCGGGAATCCAAATTTCTCTGCTGGATATATAATGCTCACCCTGCCGTTAGCGGTGGGTGTTTTAGTGGAAGGTTTTGTACAAAAAAAACGTCTGGGTGGAACTAATATATTTATGTTAGTATGCGCGGTATTGATCGCAGCGTATTTTTTTATCACCCGAACCCGCGGTGCGTGGTTGGCATTTATCTCCGGAAGCGTGGTTGTGTTTTTTGTTTATTGCGTAGTATACAAAAAGTGGAGGGTTGCGGTTCTTGCGGGATTAGTGTTTTGTGTGTTACTGACATCCATGGTGTTATACGGGAAAAAAGTTTTTGGGAATACCGATGCGTCAGTAGTTGAACGCGTATTTAAGTGGCGGACTGCTATGGAAATGGTGAGGAGTAATCCGTTAACCGGAATAGGGTTGGGGAATCTTAAGGTAAACTTTGCGTTGTACCAGGCGAGGGTACGGGATAAGGCGGGATTTAAACTGCGCGGGACAAGTGAAAGTAATGTTCATAACGATTATCTGCAGTTAGCTGCTGAAGCGGGAATACCCGGGCTTATGGGGTATCTTGTAATGTTTAGTGCTGTATATATAGGAGTATTGCATAAACTGGTATCCAAGGAAAGCAAGAAGACGGTAGTAGCTCAGAATAAGTTTGGGTTATGGTTTTCATTAGCTGCGGTTGTTATGTTCAATCTGTACTCGTTTAATAATTTTCCGTTATCCATTGTACCAACGGGGTTCATAGTGTTTGTATTAATAGGGATTCTTGTTTCTGATAGAGCGTACTGTGATATTACTGGTGATGTCGCAGGGAATAAGAAAGATATGGCTGATCGTAATACTGGATTCATAGGTGCAGGTATTGCGGTGATTACCATATTTTTTGCAGTATTCTACGGACTGCCTCAAATACGGGCTGAGGTACACAGAAGTAATGGGGATGGGTATCGTAATCTTGGGGATTATAACAGTGCTGCTAAGGAGTATTTACGGGCATTAAAACTTGATTATTACCGGTCTGAGTTCACAGCCTATGATCTTGGGATGGCTTATGTAAAACTCGGGGATTATCGTTCAGCAATAAAGGCGTTTGAGACGTCTGTAAACCTGAGGAATTATGGTGAGGTGTATAACGATATTGGGAACTGCTATTACCTTCTTGGGAATAATGTGCTTGCCGCAAAAAACTGGGAAGTTGCGTTGAAATTGTATCTTCCAAATGAAGAGGATCAGCAACAGGTATTGCTGAATCTTGCGCGGGTTAAACCCAAAAAATAGTGGCCAGGGATACTTTAATCTACGGTTTTAGAAAAGAAACGTGTTGACTAAATAAAAACAAAAATTGTAATATCTTTCAACGAGATTATGTATGGCGGGATAGCTCAGTTGGTAGAGCGGCAGACTGAAAATCTGCGCGTCGGCGGTTCAATTCCGTTTCCCGCCATATGGTTAAATACAAACGATGAACTCTGATATTTTGTTTTGTTATGAAAGCAGAAAAAATTTAATGCTTCAGATACATGCACAGAAGTTTCTTAGAATATTAATCCTTGCAATAGTTTCTGCGGTTTATTGTTTTATACCGGTTTACGGAGCTGAAATTGCGGAGATACAGGTTGCAATCATTACCCCTGATCCTGTTCCTGCGGGTGAAAATATTAATGCTCAGTTAGTGGTGGTTAACCGCGGGAATCAGTCGTGGTTTGCGAATGAAGCATCAGCGGAGATTGAGATCTATAACATCGAACAGAAGTACTTACAGAAAACGCTTACCGTAAAAAATGATGTTGAGATCAAGCCCGGGGATAGTATGTTTATTAATGTTAATTATAAAATCCCAACATCATATGATGGCAAGTATTTTTATAAGGTTGGGATAAGTTTTAAGGATCAACGTATTGCGTATTCTGATTTTGCTGCGTTTATGGTAACGCCGTTGGCTAGTATGCCGAAGATGCAGCAAAAGGTGCAGTTTGCCGGGAATACCGTTATTTCATATCGTAATAGTTCTTCTAATAATTGGGATAATTCTATCGGGAATATAGGCTTGAATGTTCTTGGAAATGTTTACAATCAAAGCGTTGCGTTTAATCTTTATACAAACCATACAAAAGCTAATCCACTGGATTTATACAATGTAATTTTTAATTATTATTCTTCAGTTGCAAATGTTTCTGTTGGGGATGTAATGCCGGACCTATCGTTATTATCGTTACGCAGTTATGGCGCGCGCGGGTTACACGTAACGTCAACAATCGGGATTTTTGATAATGCGATTGTTGCGGTTAACGCAGTACCCGAAGATAAGGACAAAAATGTTCTTGGGCGGTACTTTACTGCAGTACAGAGTAAAGCTAACCTAATGAGTAATATGTCTCTGGGATTGTCATACGTCTACGCGTTTGACCAAAAAAATACTGTGATTACCCCGGAACGTACACCAGTTAATAATCAGGTGGCAAGTATGATTTATTCCTGGACGCCAAATCCGGTAAGTTTTAATGTAGAAGCTGCCTTCAGCGGGTATGTCGACGATGTGGATAATGCTGATGTGGAACAGGTGATTGATCCTGCTATAAAAGCGGAACTTGGGATGGACCTCAACTGGTTTGCGTTAACGGGAAGCCTTCAACAAACCTGGCCGAATTTTGTGTCGTTAGCCAGCCCGTTAGTTATAAAGGACCGGCAGACTGCGGAGCTTAATACCAGGTTTAATATTAGTTCCATAGCATCACTGGCTGTGGCGTTTACGCAGTATATGGATAACTGGAAAAATGAACCTGGGAGAAGTCAAACTACACAACAGATTGTTACCCCGACTTTGATGTTGAGATTACAAAACTGGCCAAGCTTGGCGTTGTCGTATTCAGGGAATGATATTACTGACCGGCAAACACCGAAGTCGGTGGAAAACGCTAATAGAACTATGTCTGCGAGTTTGTTGTATAACATATTTGGCTGGAATTTTGTGTATAGCCTTCAGAGTGTTGGATTTCAGGATCTTACAATGAAAGCTGTGAATACTGATACGCTGATTAATTCGTTGAGTATCAACGGGTCAATCGGTGATACTTTTACTTTGAGTTTAGGTGCGGTCAACAGCCTCACTTCCCGCGCGAATAATACTAGGTATAATACTAATTCTGAAAGTTTGACCATGAAACTTAAAGTTATTCCTGAAAAACTGGTTCTTTCGGTTTCAGGTAACTACATGACCCGCGAGGATAATAGTGTTATGGTTCCTATGAACCGGAATAATGTGAATGTGAACAGTGAACTCACATATTTCTTCACACCGAGTTTATATGTAGTACTTGGCGGCGGGGGTACACAGGATATTGATGTATTGAATTCAAATAATAATAAGACAGATAGTGTTATCAATACAAAAGTCGGGTTGAGTTTCTAGTGTAGTCTAATGTGAAAAAAGATACAGTTGACAAACGGGTGTATTAAAGGTATTAATATACCAATAAGTATTAGTTTAAAGATTAACATTAAAGTGTAGAAATTATGCTGAAGAAAAGTCTGCTATTTACGTTATCAATGTTGTTAGTGACTCTACCGTTAACCGGTTATGCGGATGTTACTATCAATAAACTTGAGGTTCTGGACAGCGCTAATAATACCAGAACGACTTTTTCATCGAATGAAAAGGTGTCATTCAACGTTGAGTGTTTTAATAATACTGATGTTCCTAGAATATTTTTTAAGTTTTATGTGTACGACCCAACAGGAATGCAGGTGTTCAGCCAGGAAGGTAATTCTGCAATCGGACGGCCGGGTTTAGTGGGGGCAAGGCTCATTAATATTCCATTACGGTTTTATACTTCTCCAGGGAATTATACCGTAAAAGCGGAAGCGGTAGTTAATAATATTCCGGTAGTTTTCTCCCAGACTTCTTTCAGCGTGTATTCTCCAGTAATAATACTTTCGTATCCGCCAAATAACGCTAAGGAAATTGTGGAACAGCCTATAATGTTCCGCTGGGTAGGGTCCGGAGCTACAAAATACCGTGTTACCGTTGATGATGATAACAGTTTTTACCGTTATATCTGGCAGAGTGAATGTTATGATACTATGATAACTTATCCGTTGAATCCCACGGATCAGATGCAAAGATTGGCTACCGGCACTATTTATTGGTGGAAAGTTGAAGGAATGGATAATGCAGGTAATATTGTTGCTAATACGTCTATACCATTCAATTTTACGGTTAAAGACACATCCGGGCGTGACCTTGCCGTGATGAATCTCATCCTTGAGAAAGGCCCGACAAAAGATTCTTCAAAAATATCTGTTGAGATAAAAAATCAGGGTGGCCAGGCTGAATCTGATGTACAGATAGACCTCTATATAAATGGTATACAAATTATTCCCAGCCAGAGGGTGGGGATGATAAATATTGGGGAGACAAAAAGTGTTCTTTTCGATTGCGGTGTTCAGCAGGAAGGGAATATTCAGGCACAGGCTACGGTTAACCTTATGGATGATAATCCCAAAAATAATACGTTATCAAAAATGTTTGTCATAGAAACTTCAATAGTATTCGGGAAAATCCTTGGCCGTGTTACGGATAAAACATCGCAAGGACAAGGGATCACCGATGCGCGGGTTACCTACAATGGGCCGGTTAACGGTATGATTGTTACCGGTTCAGGCGGGCAGTATAAGATTGAAAATATTCCTGTTGGGGAATATAGTTTATCAGCGGCACATAATGATTATAATGCGTCAAATACGTTAGCAGTCATTATTGACGCAAGTAAGATTGTACATACCAACGTAGATTTTACACTTGACCCCAAGCGTATGAGTTGGGACGATATATGGAATACGCTCCGCAGGAAGTTATCACCATCGATACTTGGTGGGCTAAGCGGGTATAAGTTAGTAAAGATTGAAGCTGAATCAGAACAGGTATTGCAGGAACTTATTCAGAAGTTTAAGGCTGATAAGATTAAACTTGTGAATACGAGAGTAATGAATGAGTAATGAAAATATGAAAAAACTTGCGGGAATCATTATTGCAGTATGCTTGGTAACGTTGATCTCAGTGCCTTCGTATTTATATGCTGCCGTGAGTAAAGGCAATATCGCAGCGATTGCTACGCAGGTTGTAGGGAAAGTTTCTGTTACCCCTGCAAAAACCAAACGTCCAGTTCCTATGCGTGCTGGGATGTTTTTATACGAAGGCGATGAAATTAAGACTGATAGGCTTGCACGTTCAGTGATAACTTTTGTCAGTGGTAGCGATGTAAAGATCGGTGGGGATAGCGAGTTTAAGATAGAAACAGATGAAGTTGTCCGTGGGCAGGGTAACCTGGTGAGGTTGAGAAAAGGGACGGTCATGGTGAACGCCTTCCGTAAAGGGACTAACTTTAAAATGCGTACACCGGTTGCTACCATAGCGGTCCGCGGGACAAATTTTGGTGCTACAGTTCAGTGGGGCAATGAGAAGTCAAAAGATAGTGATATAGAAGCTAAAAAAGAAGAATGGAAGAAACAGTTGGCAGCGCTGGGAGAAACAGTAGAAATTGATAAAATTCCGGAAACGTTGAGAACAATTTCGGAAGAATCCGGCATAATTATGAAAGAGTTGAGAACACTATCACAAGATGCGAATACACTTACGGTATACGCTGAAAAACTTACAAAGCATGCAATGCTGGTCAGTGCTTTACAACTGAAAGTCGAAACTCAGCTTGCGGAAGGGCAAGTTTTGTCGTCGAGTCAAAAAAGCCAACTTGCCGGCTATATAAAAGCGATTGCGGATACGAGAAAGAAACTACAAGTAGTTCAATCTGAACTAGGGAAAAAGCAAAGACAAGTTGGCTCAACACAGCCTGAAGCACCACAACTACCACAACCACCGCCACCTGAAACACCGTCATCCGTGCCGCCTACAATACCGGCTGGAGGTGGAAATGAATGCGTGACAACTGTTACCGTGTTTGAAGGTATTGTGCAAGCTGCAAATGATTATGGTTCGGTTGATGTTAAAGCTAATGAACAAACCACGATTGGCGGAGCGAAACCTCCGGAACCGCCGGTGCCTACACAAGAAGGTGATAAGCAGCAGTGGGAAGCGTTTAAGGAAGAAAAGAAAATTAAGAACAGCGTTAAAATAGCTGCGGATAAAACGTCGGTTGAAGTAGGAGAATCTGTGGTTTTGGATATCAGTGTAATGAATGATAAAGGTGAAGTTGATAAACAGTTTACCGGTGAGCTTGATTTAAACCTTGATGCTGCAAACGCACAATTCTCAGCGGATGGCGGGAAGTCGTGGGGAGCGAAGAAAGTTGCGGTAAAAGAAGGTAAAGGTAAGCTAAATTTACGTAGTACAATATCTGCAAAGATAAGTATTTCAGTTTCCGGGAAGGATATTGCAGCGGATGGGTTGATTATTTCGTTTAATCCTAAGTTAGCGGGAACTAATGTTGGAGAACGGAATAAAACGTTAATCCTGGAATTTGAAACTGAAGATGGCACGAAAAAAGAAATTAAGTTGAGGTTCGAACGGTAATAAAAGTAGCGGTCAGCGGATTAATGATTAATTGTTTTTAGAAAACCTGTGTGATATTGTTTACACAGGTTTTTTGTTAGTTTATATATTATATAATTAAGTTTTATATAAAAATATAAGTAATGGTCAACGACTAAAAAAAGGGGAGTATTTCTGTGGATATGATTGCAAAACGGTTAATGTTGTTCTCCGCGGTAATGGTATGCTTTTTGACAGCGCTACCGTTATTCTCCGCGGATATCGGAGTAGAAACTAAGATTAGTATTGAAACTAACCTCGAGAATAGGTTAAAGAAAATTCTGCAGGAGATTACCGGGACTGACCAGATGGTTGTTATGATCAACGTTGAGCTATACTCCGAACAAAAACAACAGCAGCCTGCTGCGCAAAAGAAACAGGAGATGCTTCTACCCGGCGTTCCTGTTAAGGAATCTGCTGCTGAGAAAAAGATTGCTGAACTTCTTACACCAATAACATTAGGTGAACAAAAGGCGTTGATTAAAAAGATGACCGCTACTATTATACTTGACCAGTCAACCGATAAGGAAGTTGAGGAGCTTGTTAAACAAGTAGCAACCGGGATACTCGGGATTGACGCTGTGCGCGGGGATCAGTTGTCAATAAGGAAAATTCAGTTTAAAAAAGGTAATTTTTCGTGGAATAGTATGTTCTTCCCGCCGTTTGTGTTTGGCACTGCAGGGATCGCGTTGGGAGTACTGTTCTTCTTTGTAGTAACAATATTTTTTCTTCTGCCTTTCAAAGGAGGGTTTACGGAGGTTGCACGGGCGTTGGAGTCTGTATCAAAAAGCGGTAGTACGAGTGGTGAGGGTAGCGCTGCCTCTGCAGTTGGTAATGCCGGGCTTGCGATGTTAACCGCATCAGCTGGAGTGAGTAGTGGTATGGGTGGTGAGGCTAAAAGCGGCGAGGGTGACGGGTCGTATAAGCCGTTTAGGTTTGTTAATTCAAACAATATTGCAAGCTTGGTTTATGTATTGAAAGACGCACCGGCGGAAAATGTTGCGTTAGTAGCTAATTATATACAACCAGATTTAATACCGGAATACTTGGCGTCTTTCCCTGATGATGTGCAGTCTAAAGTTGTGGGGTTATTATCAAAGGTAAACCTATGGGATATTGACACAATAAAAAAAAGTGAGGAACATTTACGGAATCTTATGGATGGTATGGTTGGAGGGGAACAAAAGATTGTTAGTATGGTTAACTACGTGGACGACGATGCACGTGAAAAAATTATTAGTGCGGTTAATTCTCAAAACCCAGGCCTTGCTGCGAAAGTACAGGCACAGGTTGTAACGCTTGAGTCTTTATCAAAATACACACAGGAGTCGATGCTTGCAATATACCGCTCAGTTAACCCGTCAATCTTTGCGTTGGTTCTGAAAACCGCACCGGCGGGTGTTGCGGATAAAGTTATTGCTGCATTACCGCCAGCCGCAGCGGAACGGTTAAAACAGGAAATTGAAATGGGTGCTCAGTTGCCCAAGGGAAGGTTAGCGGAAGAAAAACGCAGGATCCTGCAAATTATAAAGAAGTTGGAACAAGATGGTGTTATCAAGAAAGCGTAACAATAACAGGGAAGGGATAATATAGGTATGGATATTTCTACAATCGTAGGGTTAGTGTGTGGCCTAGGATCAGTGTATTACGTTATGCTTCACGGGAAAGTTGCGCATCTTATTTTTAATATGGAAGCTGCAATTATCGTGTTTGGCGGAATAGTCGGTGCGACACTGGTATCGTATCCCGTTGATATGATTATCCGCGCACTGGTTGCGTCTAAGATGTCGTTATTCCCTCCGAAACAACAGGCGCCTGACCTGGCAATACATACAGTGGTGAACCTCGCGGAGGTTGCTAAACGTAATGGTATACCGTCACTCGCGAAGGAGTTACCGAATATTAAGGATAAATTTTTGTCATACGCAGTGCAGATGCTGGTGGATGGATACGAGCCGGATCTTGTCCGCGAAAATTTGGAGAAAGAGATTGTGTTTACACGGCAACGGCATCAGCAGATAACCGGTGTTTTCCGTACGATGGGTACGTACTCGCCGATATTCGGATTACTTGGAACACTTCTGGGTGTTATGCAGGTATTAAAAAATTTGCAGGACGCTGAGGCTATGGGGACGTCAATGGCGGTAGCTGTGACCGCAACGTTCTACGGCGTGTTTGGCACAAACTTTTTGTTCTTACCGCTTGCGGCAAAGCTTAATGTATACAGTGAGAAAGAAGTGTTGCTTAAGGAAGTGATGATTGAAGGGATTATTTCTATACAAGCCGGTGAGGTGCCGTTGGTTGTAAGTAAGAAACTTGAGACGTTTCTATCTCATCAGGTAAGAGAAAAAATGTTACCCAAAAATAAGAAAAGGAAGTAACGGGTTAATAATAGATGCGGGCAAAACGTAAGTTCGTAACATTAGCGGAGCATGGGTTTGGTCAGATATGGTTGATAACTTTTTGTGACCTTATGACCAACCTAATGCTGTTTTTTCTTGTTATGTTTGCGTTGACACGCGTGGACGCTGCAAAACAACAGCAGTTATTGTCCGGCCTTGAAGGGCGGTTTACCGGGAAGAAGGTTAGTATCGCGAAAGTACAGAAGGTATTGGAGAAAGCTCGGGAGGAAAGTGTGGTGGATAATCTTAAGTCCAACCTCGCATCGGGAGACCTAAATAAAATCGCGAATGTTGAAATTGGTGAGCAACAGATTGTGTTAACCCTGAAAGCACCGGTATTGTTTGGTATCGGCAGCGCAAATATTGATCCTCGGATTATTCCTGCGTTAGATGAAGTAGCGGAAGTATTGACGGTTGCACCGAATAAAATTATTGTTGAAGGGCATACGGATAATGTTCCGATCCGCGGGGGTAAGTATGAGTCGAATTGGGAACTGTCCGTAGCACGGGCGTTCAGTATCATAAGTTATTTTGTTAAGTCAAAAAGTATTGCACCGGAAAAGTTTATCGCTGCGGGGTACGGTGAGTTCAGGCCGTTGCATCCAAATGATACTGAAGAACACCGTGTTCTTAACCGCAGGATTGAAATTAAGATTATAAGGCAAATGTATTAATTATTGAGACAGGAAAACTTGTTATATGCGTAGCGAGAGAATTAATAAATTGTTTGAACATAGCGAGGAAGAGGATACTACAGAATTGTGGATGGCGCCCTATGGCAACCTTATGGTGCTGTTGGTTGTTCTTTTCCTTTCATTGTACGGTTTTAGCCGGTTAAATTCAACTAAGTACGAAAAATCGTTTGCGTCAAATGCTAAGGATGAAAAAATTGCGAAGTTCGCGGAACAAATGGAAAAACAAAAGATGAAGGTTGAGCTTAACGCGCAGAAGTTGAGGATACAGTTACCGTCCCCTGTATTGTTCGACCCTGGGAAAGCTGACCTCAAGAAAGAAGCTTTATCGTCATTATCTGAGATGGTGGGGTTATTAAAAGAACTTGATTCCCCTGTGATTGTTGAAGGGCATACGGATAATGTTCCTCTGGGTACCGGCGCGAGGTATGGTTCTAACTGGGAATTATCCGCATCGCGGGCGTTCAGCGTTATTAAATACTTTATTGACCAGGGTTTGTCTCCTGAACGTTTCTCCGCGTACGGGTACGGCGAGTTTTTGCCGTTAATGTCGAACGATACTGACGATAACCGCGCGATGAACCGCAGGATTGAAATTATTATCCTGCGTCAAGCTGCGGAGAATAAAGTTAAACCTGATGGGTTGGAGAAAAAGACGTGAAGTTGTATAAGGTAGTGTTATCAATACTAATATTTGTGTTATCACCGCAAAGCCTACTGTTTTGCCAGCCAGCAGGTAGTGTGACGGATGAACAGAAGCAGGGAACCGGCATGACTAAGGAATCGTTGGATCTTATCAACGCAAATTATAAACGCGCAATGGAGTGTTATATAAAAGGCGATTGCGCGGAAGCTATCAGGTGTTGGGAAGATATACTGAAACTCGATCCCGGGCAGGTACCCCCGCAGAAGATGATACCTCTAGCGCGGGAAAGGTTAAAGAAAAGTTTGGAGACATTGCGTCAACGCGGTGTAGATGCGTTTTCGCAGGGCAAGTATTCACTCGCAGTTGATTGTTATGTTGAATACCTTCGGTATGATCCAACGGATAGCGAGATGACAACAGGGTTAAAGAAATTGCGGGCAATTAAGGAAATCATCCCTGATGCAACAGATTCAAATAAGGCGTTTAGGATGGTAAGGATCGGTGTGATTAATTATATGTACCCCAACGGCGATATTGCGTTAGCGATTGACGCATTACGTTATGCCACGCAATTGGATAAAGTTAACCAGCCAATCGCGAAGTTACGTGCGCATCTTGAGAGTGAACATCCTAAGATCGTGAAACTTACGCCGTTTAATCCGGCAAAAGGGTTGGTGGAACAGCGTTTGGATGCTGCGTTAAATAATATTTATGAAGGAAATTATGATTCCGCGATTGTCAACTGCGAGGAAGTACTGGAACTTGACCCTGGGAATGTTGTGGCGTATACACGGATAGGGTCGTCATATTTTGCGTTAGGGAAAAAGGATAAAGCAAAGCTTGCATGGCAGGAAGTTTTGAGGTTAGATCCTAATAATAAAGATGTACGGAAGTTTATTAATCAGATAAAATAAAATTTGTGCTTACTTACCACTTCGTTATTAAAGATTTGGTTGTATTATGATAAAGAGAGGTGCTATGGAAAAAAAGAATGATGTTATCGGGCTCACCACTCCTGGTGGTGATGCATCGGGGATTAACGCGTGTATCCGTGCAGTGGTGCGGTTGGGTATATCGGAAGGGTATAGAATTGTTGGGATCCAAAACGGGTACCAGGGAATTTATGACGGCAAGTTTGTGCAGTTAAACAAACGGTCTGTCAGCGGGATCATCAACCTCGGAGGGACAATACTTAAGTCTGCTAGGTGTAAGGAAATACGGTCTGAGCAAGGAATAAAAAAAGCTGCGGCGCTTCTTAAACGCGAAGGAGTGGATAAACTAATTGTTATCGGTGGGGACGGGTCGTCGGATGCACTGCTGAAACTTAGCTCGTACGGGATCCAGGGAGTGGCAATCCCCGCGAGTATAGATAACGATATTAACGGTACCGACGAGACTATAGGGTTTGATACTGCGACAGATGTTGCTGTGGATGCTGTGGATAAAATCCGTGATACTGCAACAAGTTTTGATCGTGTGTTCATAGTTGAAGTTATGGGCCGCAACCACGGGTTTCTCGCGCTTTCAGTAGGGATAGCGTCAGGTGCGGAGTTTATCATTGTGCCGGAAGTGAAGTATAATCTCAGAAAAATATGTGCGGAGCTTTTGTACGATAAACGTAAAGGTAAATCATCGGAGATAATCATATTTGCGGAAGGCGCAGGGGATGTGAAAAAGTTTGCGGAAAACGTGGCTAGTACTACAAACCTGGAGGTCAGAGTCAGTACCTTGGGGTATATCCAGCGCGGAGGTACGCCCTCTGCGCGGTCACGTAATCTTGGTGCGCGGTTCGGTGCTGAAGCTGTTAAACTTATCAAACAAAAGAAGTTTAATCGTTTGGTAGTAATCCGCGACAGTATTGTAGGAAGTATACCGTTGACGTTAGCGAAGAAACACGAAAAACGGTTTGACTACGCTTTACATAAGCTTGCAAAACAGCTATCTGACTAAACACGCGTGAATTGTCTGACAATACTAATGCTGAAGAAAAATGGAACAAAATGAGCAAACAAAACGTTAAAGTTTATAAACATAATATTGTTGAGGGTTTAAATGCACTTGGGTTGTCCACCGGGGATGTTGTTTTAGTACATTCGTCATTAAGCAAGTTTGGTAAAGTGGTTGGCGGAGCACAGACGATAATCTCTGCAATACTTGAAGTTATCGGCAAACAAGGTACTTTATGTGCGCCAACGCTTACCGGAAATTCTCAGCTGTCCATTAATAACCCGCCAATATTTGACGTAAGAAACAGCGGGTGTTGGACCGGTGTAATACCGTACACTTTGCTTTCCTGGCCCGGAGCGGTGCGGAGTTTGAACCCTACACATTCAGTTGTTGCTGTAGGGAAACATGCAAAAGTTATTACTGCAGGGCATGAGAAATGTTTAGTTTCCTGTAACAAAAAATCGCCGTACTACAAAATTGCAAAACTCGGGGGGTATGTGTTGTTCCTCGGAGTGGGGCTTGAGTGTAACACCACATTTCATACCGTCGAAGAAATTGTGAACGTAAAATATCATCTGCAAAAACAATCGGTCCACGCGGTAGTGTACGACTATAACGGGGAAATACGTATTGTTAAAAATATGTTGCATAAATACGGTACACCGCGGCAGTTTGGGCGTATTGAACCGTTGTTATTAGAAAAAGGGATTATGCGGAAAACCGTTATCGGTAACGCTGAGGTACGGTTGGTGAAATCGTTACCGATGATAGAACTCGCGGTTAAAATGTTGAAAGAGAATAATAATTATTTTGTGAAAAAAGTGATTAATTGTAAGGAATAACAAATGAAGAACGTTAACGCGGAACTCATAAACTTACCATCGTGTGATTTGCCAATAATTGAATTGGTTAATGTATCCGCAGGGATAAAACTGCATGTGTCTCCGTATACCGGCGGTGAGATGTCAAGCTTGGGTATAATGCACAATAGTGAGTGGATAGAACTTCTTAACCGCGCGGATGAGTTCGGGCCGTTACCAAAAAATGTGATATGGCGGGGACGCGCGCCGTTGTTATTCCCTGCGGTAGGACGGAATTATACTAATGAACAAATGAGTGTTGATATTGACAAAAAGAATAAGCCGCCCTGTGGGTATATGCATTACGGAAAGAAGTATAAAATACCAATCCACGGATTTGTTATGGACCTGCCCTGGGAGCTTGATAGTTTTGGTGTAAATAATAACATACCCTATGCCGTGTGCAGGTACAAAAGTGATGCTGTATCACGTAAGTATTACCCGTTTAAGTACGAACTTGTATCAAAGTATGAACTTACCCAAGAAAAAAAGGTTATTATTACTTACACTGTCCTCAGTATGTCAGATGGAATGTTTTTTTCAGTGGGTAATCATTTGACATTAAAGTATCCGTTCACCGGTAAAGACAGCGGGTATAATAACGGAATGATTAAAACACGGGCAACTAAGGGCTTCGTTCTGTCACCCTACGGGATTACAAGCGAGAAGTTTAATACCATAAATTATGCCGGGGGTGTGACTTTAGAGAATGATAAGTATCTTGATATGGTTATCGGCGGGTATAATAGCGTTGATGATTTATGGGTCGACTTTATTGATAGTAATGCGTTTACATTAAGAGTGGAACAAAGAGAAGTTGTCCCTTCCGGGGGTATGCCAAAGATGAGTTTGGAACATTTCTATTATGTTTTCTGGGGCCAGCGTGAGAATAATCTTTATTGTGTTGAACCCTGGTATGGCGCGCCAAATTCGTTGAATACACGAAAGGGTGTAGTCATGCTTAACAAAAACGAATCCTGTACCTGGCAGATGGAACTTAAGATCATAGGTTAGTTCACGTGATCTAGCATTCAGGCATAATCTTTTATATTATAGTGACCATAACATTATTTCAAAGTTGGATGGGAATGGAGTGACTAAACGTGAAAAATAATATCGATGACATTCTACACAAAAAGCACTTACGGGAGAACTCTAATATGCGCGAATCGGAAATAAAAACAATCGTTAGTAAAGGGGAAGGCCTGCGCGTTGAATTCAAGGAATGTAAAACTAAACTCAGTAAAGAGGTATATGAAACAGTCAGCGCGTTTTTAAATCGTTTTGGCGGTGAGCTTTTGATGGGAGTAAAAGACAACGGAGATATTGTTGGTGTTGACGAAAACTGTGTAGAAAAGATAAAAAAGGAATTTATCACAGCTGTAAACAACCCGCAGAAAATCTCTCCCTCGTTTTATCTGTCAGCAGAAGAAGTAAAAGTCAAAAGCAAAACCGTTATTTATGTTTACGTTCCTGAAAGTTCGCAGGTACATAGATGCAATGGGAGAATATTCGATCGTAATGAAGACGGCGATTTTGATATTACGGATAACACGGATCTTGTTACCAATTTGTATATAAGAAAACAAGCAACTTATTCAGAAAATAGAATTTACCCGTTTATTAAAATCAAAGACTTAAAGGCAAGTTTAATCCAGCGGGTAAGAAAACTGGCAATAGCCCAGAAACCGGGGCATCTGTGGTCTGAACTGGACGATTTTGAGATGCTTAAGAGCGCACAGCTTTATTTAAAGGACTATCAAAGCGGGAAGAAAGGGTTTACTCTTGCGGCGGTACTGTTGTTTGGTAAAGACGAGGTTATATCGTCCATATTGCCGCATTTTAGGACGGATGCTATAGTACGGAAAGAAAACCTGGACCGTTATGACGACCGGGATGATATACGGACGAATCTTATTGAAAGTTATGATAGGCTCATGGCTTTTACAGAGAAACATCTCCCGGACAAATTTTATATTGAAAATAAACAACGGATAAATCTTAGGGATCATATTTTTAGAGAAGTCATAACGAATATTCTTATCCATAGAGAATATACTAACGCGTTCCCCGCGAAATTTGTAATTGAAAAAGATAAAGTCTATACTGAAAATAGTAATAAACCCCATGGCCATGGTTTGATAGACCCGTCGCACTTTTCGCCTTTTCCCAAAAACCCGGTTATCGCAAAAATATTCAAGGAAATCGGCCGTGCGGATGAACTCGGGTCGGGAATCAGAACCCTTTTCAAGTATTCTAAAGTATATTCAGGGATGCTGCCTCAGTTGATAGAAGAGGATATATTCAAAATAGTTGTGCCATTGACCGCGCAAGTTACCGTGCAAGCTACCGTGCAAGCTACCATGCAAGCTACCATGCAAGCTGATCGCATAAAACAAATACTATATTTTTGTAAAGAGTCACGAACAAGAGAAGAAATCCAAAATCATATTGGAATTCAAAATAGGGATTATTTTAGAAAAGAAATATTAAATCCATTAATAATAAAGAAGTTTATTTTTTTAACAATTCCAGACAAACCCAATAGCCCAAAGCAGAAGTATTATTCTGCAAGATGAATAAAATTATTTGAACCTTTTTCTGGTTTTGACGTTTATATAGGTGTAAGGAAAGCTGGTTAACACAGTGGTTGATACACAGAATATTGTGTCATTTGACGAGTTGGCCGAAAAACATGGTAACCAAATACTAAACTTGGCGTACAGACTGACGGGTCACTATGCCGATGCTGAAGATATCGCGCAGGAAGTGTTGGTGAAAGCATTCAAAAATTATGCGCAGTTCAAGCAGGGAACGAATTTGTCAGCGTGGTTGTATAAGATAACGATTAACGTTTATAGAGATTATCGAAGATATAATACGCGGCGTAAAACCGCGGCACATGTTTCGTTAGACGAAGTTAACTCAAATGGACAGGTTCAGGTTCCGCTGGCAAATGACACGGGTAATAGCGAACAAATACTGGAAAATGAACAGCAAAACAAAATGTTAATGCAAACGTTAAATAAATTGGAAACTAAACATAAAGTTGTCGTGGTACTCCGTGTTATGGAACACAAATCGTACGAGGAAATATCTGAAATTCTCGGGTGTCCGGTTGGGACGGTGAAATCGCGGATGTTCTACGCGTGTGAAACACTGCGCAAAATGATGAAGAAGAGTGGAAATATATGAAATCCTTAAATTGTCAAAAAATGAAACCGTTAATATTGTGGTATATAGACCAATCGCTTGACCCTGTGCAAGCACAAGCGGTAGAACACCACCTGCGGGTTTGTAACGATTGTAAGCTATACGCAGACGAGTTTAGGACGATGTATGGAAAATTAGGAAGCATACCATCAGTAACCGTATCCCCCGTTTTCCATGCAAAAGCATTACAGAAATTGAAAAGTTTGCCAACTCAAAAGGTTTATGGGTATACGTCAAGCCCGATATGGAATTACGCTCGTTGGGCAGGGGCTGCAGCCGTGATGTTATTAGCGATAGTATTGTTTGTGCAAAACCGGGATAATGTGTCGCCTACAAAACAAACGGATAAAACAATGCCTGCGAAATCTAGCCCCGTTAATATCAATGTTCCGATAAAAGCAAAACAAAAATTGGTACAAAAACAGGAATCTATGACTCAGGCAGTAGTAGTTCCAACCTCTATCCCCAAAACAGAAGTAAAAATACAGGCGGAATCCAAGGGAAACGAGATTGATAATAAAGAATCCGTCAAAGAAGTAGTTGAACAAAAAACTGTTGTCACAGAAACAACAGTAAATAACACAAAAGAGACTGAAGAAAAAGCTGTGCAGAAGCTCATTGATAAAGGAATCCCGCAGGATACCGCGCAGCGTACGGTGGACAACGCTATTGTTAAAGGTTATAGCGTGAACAAACTTAACGAAATAGTGGCAAACCCACAAAAAACGACGGTACGGTTATCGCAGAAAAAGGGTGAGATGAACCAAGGCGATGTGTTTAAGTTCGAAGAAGCTGCACCGAATCCGTTTACTCCAAACGGGGACAACGTGAATGACAAAATATTTTTTAAATACCAAAACCCGCATGGAGTGAAGGTTGAGATAAGGATTTACGATTTTACGGATACGCTGGTGAAAACTATTGTACCTACCGACGATACTAAACCGTCCTGGGATGGAACGAACGATAACGATACTTTATCCGAAGGCGGGATTTATGTTTATGTCCTGAAGGTCGAGGAGACTGTAATAAAAGGTACCATAATATTAGCTAAGTAATTTATTACAATATTATTTGAACTATTTTATTTTTTTTACGTTTATTATTATGGAAAGTGACAAAAAGTACTTTCCATGGGGGGCTCAGTGTGAAAATCATTAAAATAAGCATTATTAGTATATTAGTTTCATTCTTTATTTCACAAAAAGTATTTACTATAGATCTTGCCTGGAAACAATGGACACAACAATTTGGAACTTCAACTGGTGATTATGGTTATGCAATAACAGTTGATAGTTCAAATAATGTCTTTGTAACTGGAACTACGTATGGCGAATTAGATGGAAACACTAATTTAGGACAATCAGATGCATATGTTATTAAATATAGTTCGTCAGGAAATAGAATTTGGACTCGCCAAGCCGGTTCAGTTTTAAATGACATCGTAACTGACATCGTTTCGGATAATATGGGAAATATTTATATTACTGGCTATACATATGGTGGGTTTGATGGAAATACTTATTTAGGAGGAGATACTGATGCGTTTTTGGCTAAATATGATTCTTCCGGTACTAAACAATGGACAAAACAGATTGGAACATCCGCACTTGACTATAGCAATGGAATAGTTTGTGATACTAATGGGAATATATATATTACAGGTTTTACCGCTGGAACAATAGATGGAAATGTCAATCCAGGGGGAAATGATATTTTTTTCGCTAAATTCGATACTTTTGGCAATAAGCAATGGATAAAACAATTTGGTACACTCAAAAATGATGTTGCTTATGATATTGCTATTGACACTATGGATAATGTGTATATAACAGGTTTTACAAATAGCGAATTGGATGGGAATGCTAATATTGGTAATAATGATATTTTTCTAGTTAAATATGATTCTTTAGGTAATAAACAATGGACAAAACAATTCGGAACAAGTACTGTTGATGAGGGCAAGAAAATCGTTATTGATAAGTATAATAATATTTATATTTCAGGATTTACTTACGGCGGTTTTGGCGGTAATAGTATAGGAAATAATGATAACTACTTAGTTAAATGTGATTTGCAAGGTAACATTCAATGGATCAGGCAATTTGGTACAATAGAATATGAAGGTGAAGAAACTGGTATATCCTTAGATAATCAAGGGAACATATATGTTACAGGTTCTACTCCAGGCGGATTAGATGGCAATGTCTGTATTGGTCTGAGTGATATCTATTTAATCTGTTATGATTCATCAGGTACCAAACAATGGACAAAACAATTCGGAACATCAAACGACGATTTTGGATATAATATTGCGACTGATAAGTTAGGAACGACAATCTATGTTACCGGAGCAACATCTGGGGGATTAGATGGTAAGACTAATATTGGTAGTAGAGATGCTTTTTTGATTCAATATAAAATTGAATCTAATATTTCCCCATCAGTGTCGTGGTCAGGTGAATCAAATTATATTTCTGACGGATTAAATCCTGAAATAAGTGAAACTTCAACTCATTTTACATATCAAGTGCAATATACGGACGCTGACAATGATGCGCCAAAAGCAGGTTATCCCAAAGTTCACATATTAAGAGACAATATAGAAATTATTAATAGTCCGTTTACAATGAATTTTGTTACAGGGACATACACTACTGGCGCAATTTATACATTTAACACAATACTTACTACGGGCACCTATTATACTTATTATTTTGAAGCTTATGATGTGTGGGACGCTTCTGCTACCGGAAGTCCAACAACAGTACAACAAGGACCGTATGTATATGATGTTGATCATTACGAAATACTTGTTCCTTCAACCCCAGCAGTTACAGGCGCAGTTTTTACAATAACAATAAACGCAAAAAATATTGGTAATCAGACGTTACCGGGTGTAAATACTACAGTCGCACTCCAGCCCGTTATAGCGTCAAACGAATCACAATCCGGTAGCGGTGTGTTGGGCGTTACCCAAGCAACACTGGTCAACGGTACGGTAACGATTGCTAACCAAACATACACAAAAGCTGAGAATATCAAACTCAAAGTTACCGACGTAGACGGGAAGACGGGTGTTAGCAACCAGTTGACAGTCACCGCGAGTAATTATGGCGCGTACATGACGCTAAGCGCGAACCCGCAGTCGGTGATCACCGGGCAAACGGTAACGCTTACAATCGATGCGCGGGACTATTATGGTAACGCTGTAGTAAATATACCATTAATGTTTGAAGTTGTAAAAGGTACGGGCGTGTACGTGTCAACCTTGACATATACCGACACTACCGGTCGCGGAACAACAACATTTGTTCCGTCGTTATCCGGTACCGGAGAATGTGTCCTGCGGGTAACGAGCCCAGGGTTAACTTCGGTAGAAGTGAGGTTGTACGTGTCAGTTCTAATCGTAGCCAAGGATGGCGGAGTGGTGATTGCTTCGGACGATCCTAAGACGCAGTTATACATCCCCCCGTGGTTGTTGAAAACCGACTCTGAGGTAAAAATTACCCGCGATACAACCACCGTTGCCTCGGGAGAAGGGCAGGAAGTGGAAGTTAAGGCAAAAGAGCGTAGTACGGGGAACGACATCACTGACCTTGACGGTACGGTCAAGCTTACACTTGGCTACCAGATCGATTCTAACGGTAAGGTTACGAATACCAACGTCGCGGAAGCCGACGCTGTGTCGGCACTAGCTTTGTATTACCATGACGGCGTGCAATGGCAAAAACTTGACGGTAGTACTGTAGATACTGCGAATAAGACGGTGACAGCGAAAACGTCGCACCTAAGCCGGTACGCGTTACGCGGCAACGCAACAGCGCGGTCTACGAGTTTCCGGTTCACCGGTATCGGCCCGAACCCGTTTTCTCCCAACCCCGACGGTATCAATGACCGCATATACTTTTATTTCGAAAACCCGGCGAACGAGAAAGTGGATATCAAAATCTATGATCTGGATAACAGTTTAGTACGGAGTATAGAACCCGATTCCGAGACTGTTCCTTATTGGAACGGTAGGAACAACAACGGTTCTCTCGTTGAAGGCGGGATGTACTTCTATTCTTTGCGGGTAGGCAGCCAGGTGGCTAACGGCACGATAGTGTTGGGGAAATGAGGGGTGTAATGAAAAAATTAATATTAATCTTAGCCTTAATAATCCCGCAACAACTATTCGCAGCGTTTCAGTACACGGAAGTCGGCGCGCGTCCGGTCGGGATGAACGGCGCATTTAGCGCTGTCGCAGATGATGCTAACAGCGTGGTGTACAATGTTGCCGGTATGGGCAAAATTACCCGTGCGGAGGTGTCGGCTATCTACACGTCGTTGAACCCCGGGTTAAACGATAACCTCGGCGCCGGCGGTGTTGTGTATGTCCATCCGATACCTGTGATAGGGACAATAGGGGTGAGCGATATAGAGTTTAGTTCGAGTTTGTACGGCGAACGCGTGTTCAGCCTTTCTTATGGCCGGGAAGTGCCGTATATGCGAAACATGTATTTGGGGATGAGCTTGAAATACCTCAGTAAAAGCTATGTGACTAATGCGTATACACGGTTTGACCCAACGTTTACGGAAAAAACGGCTGCGGGCGGGGTGGGTATAGACTTTGGCGTGTTGTACACGTTACCCGAACTGTTAAACCTGTCGTTCGCGCTTACCGGGAAGAATGTTAACCAGCCGGATATAGCGCTGAAGAAACACGATATCGTTCCTGCGGAATACAGGGTTGGGGTAGGATGCAAAATCCAGGAGTTGACGTTGGACGTAGACGGAGTGGTAAAAACAAATTCGAATAACGATTACCGGGTACTCGTTGGCGCGGAATATTTGTTGCTAAACCGCACAGCTGGATTACGCGCAGGATTAGGGGCAGGGAATAACGAGTATTATAATATCGCCTTAGGTATCGGGTGGCGGCTCGTAATAATGAAGATGGTAGAAAGCAGTATTGACTACAGTTTCAACTACAACCCAGTCAGTTTAATTGGTGGAGGGAAACACCAGGTTTCGTTGGCGTTTAAGTTTTAAGACATAAACATTCACTATAATTTGTTATAATTATTCCGGTATTTCAATTATTTGTTGGGAGTAATAATGAAAAATATTGAGTTACTCATTTTTGACCTTGACGGTACATTAGCGGATACGAAACCGGATGTTACCGACGGAGTTAATTATGCTCTTAAATACTTCGGATGTCCGTCACGCACGCAGGATGAAGTTGCAGCTAGTATTGGGCCGGGCCAGGATGTTATGTTAAAAAAATCATTCGGAACGTTTACAAAATATGATCTTAATGTGGCTATAAAGAAGTTTAATGAATACTATTCTGTTCATTACGCGGATAAAACGTATCTATTCCCCGGGATGATGGATATGCTGAAGCATTACAATAATAAACGTAAAGCTGTTGTCACAAACAAGTTAAGGAAGTATTCTGAACCACTACTCGCGAAACTCGGTGCGCTTGACCAGTTCGACATTGTGGTAGGTATGGAAGACGTAGAAAAATGTAAGCCCGACCCATATCCGTTACTTCTGGTAGCAAAAAAGTATGGTATTGCTCCTGAAAAAAGTGTTATGGTAGGTGACAGCCCGTCGGATATACAGGCAGGTAAAGCTGCGGGGATGTTTACCGTGGGGTTAACCTTTGGGATGAATCCCGCTGAAATTGTTAAGTCCGCAAATCCTGACTATTTACTGGACGATATACTGCAGATGCTGAATATATTTGAGTAGTAGGGTTATTCAACATAAAAGTGATAAATATGTGAGCTTTAAAGTATTGAATCTAGGATTAACAAACTACCACAAAACCTATCTTCTACAAAAACGGTTGGTCACCGGAAAAGTTGAGGGCGATAAAACTGACTATCTCATACTTACCGAACATCCAAGGGTGATAACTCTTGGGCGATGGGGGAAAAAAGAAAATGTGGTAATCCCTGCGAACTGCGAAATTATTGAGATTGAACGCGGGGGTGATGTAACCATCCACTTCCCGGGACAGCTTGTGGGGTATCCCATAATAGATCTCCGTAATTACGGGAAGGATTTAACGGGATACCTGCGTAAACTGGAAGATATGCTTATTATGTCGCTAAGCAAACTCGGGGTTCGTAATGCGGTACGCGTAGAGAACCGTACCGGTGTGTGGGTCAATACCAAAAAAGTTGCTTCCATAGGTATTGCCGCACGGCGTTGGATTACCTATCACGGGTTTGCGTTAAACATTACGGGTAATCTCAAGGAGTTCAGGTATGTCAATCCCTGTGGGTTCAAAAGTAATTGTATGACGTCAGTATCTGAGATTTTGGGGTGTAAGGTTAGCCTTAAGGCTGCGGGTAGTGTTGTCGCGGATATGTTTAAAGAAGTATTTATTAACAACAATATTTTTGGTAATATTACATCAGGGAATTAAGTATGGTAAACAAAATTAAAGTATTAATCAGCGGTGTTAACCGCAAGATAACAAAAACTTTTTATCTTGAAAATAAGTTGGGGAATATTGACGGTATTATTTCTGAACTTAACAGTTACGCAAATCTTTTTGGGCAAAATATGCCCGTGGTGGTTGAGGGTAACCCCAAAACCGTGGATAGTCTTAACCACAGAATACGAACTTCGCCGTATGTTTCGCGTTTACTTTCCCGGCCGTTAATAAAACTGATCCCCGTGAGTAAAACTAAGTCAGGGGGAGTTAGTCTTAACCGCAGAAAAAAAGTTGGTGTTAAGCATACCTCCCGGGGGGGTAAAGTTTATTCTGTTGGGATTGACGTCGGGGGTACTTTTATTAAATGTTTGGTGCTAAGAAACAGTATACCTGTGAGTTCGTCGTTCACAAAAATTGTTACTCCCAAAAAACGCGGTGATATTGTTCTGAACCTCGCGAAACTTGTGGATACCGCAATGCTGGGATTGGACAAACAAAGATTGAGGGGTATAGGTATTGGGATCCCGGGCTTCGCGGAGAACGGGCGGATAGAAAAGTTGTCGAACCTTACCGCATGGAACGGGTTGGAGCTCGAGAGGAGTCTCTCGAAAATACTTGCACAGGATTATGGATATCCTCTAGTAAACGTATGGATCGATAATGATGCTAACCTCGCGGGGTTACGTAATGCAGTGAGATTGAAAAAGCCGGGTAGTATAACATTTACCGTAGGGACCGGTGTTGGTGGCGGGATTGTTAGTAACTACAAAATCTTTCATGGCATCACAGGCGCAGCAGGTGAGATGCATCTTAGAATTACCGGGTTTGAAGGAGTGAAGGATGCTTGTACATGCGGGATTAAAGACGGGTGTATTGAGTCAGTGTGTTCTAGCCGCGGGATTGTACTGTCTTTTACTGATGAATGGTTTGAATTTGTTCAGGCAAATTCTGGAAGTAAAAGTAAGTCCTCGGATGATGTGTTATCCAAAATTGCGGTACGTGTAAGGAATACCGGGGTTATTACAAATAAGGACTGTCGTGAGATTGACGTTGCAGCGCAAAAAGGGTGTGTTCCTGCAAAAAAGGTTATGTACGCAACTGCTAAGAATTTTGTTATTGCCATTGAGTATTTGTATAAACTTACCGGGATTAAGGATTATATATTCTCCGGCGGTGTTGTTCAGGGGTTGTTAGGTGAATATATGAGGAAAGAACTTTCTTTCCGTAAACTAACGCAGTGCGGTATTAAAACATTTATAGTTTCCGATGCGGATACTGCCGGTGCGGAAGGCGCGGCGTTATTTGCGTGGACCGTGAATTCGTAAGTACAAAGCTTATCACGTTGTTGTTGAATCATTAAACACTTTTTTTGTATACTCAAAAACGTGTTAATGCATCTGGTATGTACATCCATGTTAAGGAGGAGTAAACGGATGAAAAAGGCAGGGTTGGTGGAACGTGTCGCACAGCAGGCGAAGATACGTAAAGCAGCAGCACAACGCGCGATTGAAGCGCTGGTTGATGCCGTTAATGACGCGTTGAGAACCGATGGGAAAGTTATTATCGCAGGGCTCGGGGTGTTGAAGCTTAAAACTACTAAGGAGCGTAAAGCGCGGAATCCTAAGACCGGTGAACAAGTGATTGTTCCTCCCAGGAAAAAGGTGGTGTTTAAACCGAATTCCGCGTTAAAGGCGATGATAAAGTCGTTATAGATTCGTTTTGTTAAGGATGTAAAAGAAATGAAGAAATATAAACTTCGCGGGCTGGTTAGTATTGCAGGATGGATTATCTTGGTATTTGGCTTGATGGTAATCACCGATGGGGTGTATGATATGTTCTGGGGTGAGCCTGAAAGTAATATGTTTTCGTTTTATAAATGGCAGTTTGTTAGTTTACAGCAATGGGCTAACTACGCGAGGTTTGAGTTAATCTACGGTCTTTGTTGTGTATTAATAACCGCATATCTTTGGGGCCTATCAAAAAAAGTGCCGGAGTATGGTGTTACAAAAGAAGGAAGTTTGTAATGAAACATTATTCAGAAAATCTTAAACGTTTACCGCCGTATCTGTTTAACGCGATAAATTTGTTGAAACAACAGGCGTACAAAAAAAAGTTGGATGTCATTGATCTTGCGATGGGGAATCCTGACTTACCAACACCAAAAGCGGTTGTTGACCGTTTATGCGAAACTGTTAGGGAGCATCCTAATACGCATAGGTACCCCCAGGCGAAGGGTATGCCGAAGTTCAGGAAAGCTATTACTGATTTTTATCAACGGCGTTTTGGTGTTAAGCTTGATTATAACCACGAAGCACTTGCGCTTATCGGGTCGAAGGAAGGCGTTGCGCATTTATTGATGGCGCATCTTAATCCAGGGGATTATGTTTTACTGACCAACCCATGTTATCCTGTGTATTTTAACAGTACAATACTCGCGGGAGGGCTTATACACGACCTGCCGTTATTGCCGGAGAATAAGTTTTTGCCGGACCTCACGAAGATACCTAATGATATCCTTAAACGCGCAAAGGTTTTGGCACTGAATTATCCTAATAACCCGACTTCAGCTGTGATTGAAGACAAAAAGTTTTTGGAGGAAGTTGTTAAGTTTGCAAAAAAGTATGACCTCATTGTGTGTTATGACAACGCGTATTCGGAGATAACGTTTGATGATTATGTTGCTCCGTCATTCCTTGAGATCGACGGGGGGATGGATGTCGGGGTGGAATTTAATTCGTGTTCAAAAACTTATAATATGGCTGGTTGGCGTGTGGGGTATATGGTAGGCAATAAGGATATTATCGCACCGGTGGAAAAGTTTAAGTCATTTGTTGATTACGGCGTGTTTACTGCAATACAGCTTACCGCTGCGTTCGCAATGTCAATGCCTCAGGATTGTGTGAAGCAACAGGTGCAGGTGTACCGTAAACGCAGGGATATGTTGGTTGACGGGTTGAATAAGATTAAGTGGTTGGAGAACGAAAAGATAGAAAAACCTAAAGGAACAATGTATCTTTGGTTGCCGTTACCCGACGGGTTTAAGCATATGGGTTCATTGGAGTTTGCTGAATTATTGATTCAGGAAACCGGGATTGCGATAGCACCCGGGGTGGGGTTTGGTACGTACGGTGAAGGGTATCTTAGGTTGGCATTGGTGACGCGTGATAACAGGTTCCATGACGTGTTGTTGAGGTTAAAAAAGTTTTTTGCGCAGCAGCGTAGTAAAAAGGGTAAGTAAACAGAATTTATAGAAGGGGTTTAGGATAAATTATGTCGCAGCAACGGCTTGGGCGCGGATTAGCGTCGTTAATACCTGGTGCAGTAACGGCTTCTACCGCGGGGAGTAAGGAGTTGTCGGAAGCTGCAAATAGTATTCCTATTGAAAGTATAAAACCTAACCGGTTCCAGCCAAGGAAAAAGTTTGCAAAGGAAGCGTTGGAAGACCTTGTTTCATCAATAAAAGAGTCAGGGGTAATACAGCCGGTATTAGTGATCCCCGGGGATACACCCGGGGAGTATGAACTCGTAGCGGGTGAACGCCGTCTCCGTGCGGCAGTACTTGCCGGGTTGAAGTCTATCCCCGCTATCATACGTAACAAAATGTCGCAGGAGGAACAATCTATCCTGGCATTAATCGAAAACCTGCAGCGTGAAGACCTTAATCCTTTAGAGGAAGCGCAGGGGTATAAAAATGCAATGGATACGTTTGGTTTAACACAGGATGTATTAGCGAAAAAAGTTGGGAAAAGCAGGCCGTATGTCGCGAATATCGTGAGGTTGCTTGAATTACCTGAAGAAGTTAAGGTAATGGTTGCGGAGAATACGCTTTATCCCGGGCAGGCACGCGCATTACTCGCGTTAGAGGATATCACCGAGATTGTGGCGGTTGCAAAACGTGTTACCCAGGAAAAACTGACTACCCGTGAGGTTGAGGAGATTGTTAATCAAAAGAAAAAGGGGCAAAAGGGTGCAGGAAAGGCGCAAAAACGTTTACTTGAAGCAGAACTTGTTGCTGCGAGTGAAGAATTACAGCGTACACTGGGGACAAAAGTTAAAATTGTTGGTACAAGTAAAAAAGGTAGGATTGTGGTGCATTACTACAACCTCGACGATCTTGAACGGTTAATAAAAATATTTAGTGTAAAGGTTAAGCGTTAGGGGAAGAAGTGTATTATGAAAAACAATTTGTTTAAAGGTTTGAAATTATTTGGTTTAGCGGCCTGCATGGTTTTTGGTGTATCCGCCGTAGCATTTACGCAACAGGATTATCCGTTTATCACGGGTGAAACACAGAACCCTAATGAGTTCACGTTATTCGCTACTTCCGGGTGGGACGGTAACTGGTATGTCGGGTATAATAGTTGTTGGATATCAAAATTGCCGGTGTTACCGCAGAGAAAGTTTGCAAAAGCGTTTATCGGAGTAAAACTTGGGCGTATGAAAACACTGGGGGTTATAGGTACACCGACATGGGTGCGGAAATCTATCCCCGGCGAAATATGGGTGGCAGTTAGTTCAACACACGCATGGGACCGGTCAAACTCGTATTTATTGACTACCACCGAAGATATACCTTGGGAGGGTGATCCGCAGAATGCGTTGGAAGGTGTAGGTGAAGCGCAATGGTTCTGGGTGGAAGTGCCTATAGAAAAAATAAGTTTTCCTGAGCATAACTATATTGCGGTATGGTCACCGACTAAGGAGTTAGAGGATATTACAAAAGCGCCGGTGATTGCTGCGGGATGGGGCAGCCGCGTGGTTAATACGTGGTTGAATACCGGGATAAAAGGTGTCCCTCCGGCTGAGCCCGGGACTGCGCTTGAGAAACCTGTGACAGTGTTTGAACCCGCAATTGCTATAAAACTAATCCCTGAAAATGTGTATTCTCTGGAAGTGAGTATTGTTGGTACTGAACGCCATACAACATTACCTGCAGCGCAGGTCGTGACTCTGTCAGTACGGGGAAGTAATGTTGTTAGTGCATGGCTTGAGGTGTCAAATAATAACGGGAGTAGTTGGAATCGCTGTACTACGGTATGTTATAAACCGCCGTACATTTTTACGTTACCGGTAAACGATTTACCGATGGGTACACTGAAACTCCGGGGAGGCGCAAGGGATATATTTGAGAATTACGGGTACTCGCCGGTATTAGAACTTTCCGCAACTAAGGAGATATTTGTTACTCTGAAAGATCTTTCAGGGAATGAGTTAACCGAGATAAATGACCCTGAGAAAGATGTGTTGTTCATAGTTAGCGGCGGGAAAACCGAGAAAATGTTTTATCAGGTTAGTACTGATAAAAAGAAATGGGAAACTTTTGATGAAACAGTGGAGTTCAGCCAGCCATGGGTGTTTAAGTTTAAGCAGTTAAAAAAGGTTGCTGGACAAAAGAAGGAGTGTTACGTAAAATTCGGGGTTATAGATAAATGGGGTGATAAGGGTAGCAGTAAAGAGATTGTCTATAATCCGCAGAAACTATCTTCCGGGACTGAGAAAAAAGTGCCGGTTGCGGGTGAAGAAATTAAGTAGTCCTAAAAAGTTATTTCCAGTTTACTTGAGTTACAGACTTTTTCGTTACTTTTTTAGTACGGAATGTTGGTTCCATAAGTTCTTCAGGTTTAAACCATAACTTAATCTCGTGTTCGGCTTCGGGTTCATTTGCGGAACAGTGGATGACATTTTCGAATACGCCGGTAGTGGTTATCCGTCCGTATTGGCCCCGGATTGAGACAGGGTCTGCTTCTTCCGGGTTTGTTGCTCCGGCAAGTTTGCGTACTTTTGAGATTGCATCCTGTCCTCTATACACCAGCGCGAGTACCCGCCGGTATTCATCGTGATAAAGTTTTCCCTGTAGATAATCAATGACTGAGTCAAAGAATGGTTTGCCTTTTAGGTGTTTATAATGTTCTTCCGCGAGTTCGCGGGTTACTCCCACGACTTTAGCGCCAACAATCACGAGTTTTGTTTCAGATAAACGCGTTAATATATTGCCGGTAAGGGATTTTTTTAGGCCGTCTGGTTTGATTAGGACTAAGGTTAGTTGTTCTTTCATTAAATAAAGCCTTTCTATGACTTTGTAATTATTAAAAACTTATTATAACACAACACGTTATACGTAGTCAATGCTTGACATTATGTCCTTTTTGGTGATAGAATTGTTATACTATTGCCGATGAAACTTCGGTATTAGCTTTGTTATATTTTAAGGAGTACGCTTTTGTTGTTTAGTATTAGCGTCACAGTATTATTAGTAATAACCCTGGCAGCAGGAATAAGTATGTATTTGTTATATAACAAAGAAAAAAAGTTGAGACAGTACTACGAAAACCAGTTGAAGTCATCACTTGAAACATCAAAAGAAAATATTAATAATCATATACGCTCACTCGATAATCTTGTCAGTATGCTGGTTAATATGCATCAGTATAGCGTTAATCTTGGAAAACAGGATAATTCGACAGAGTTGTATCAAACCATAGTATTTAATGCGTGCCAGTTGATGAATACGGATTCCGGGTCGTTGATGTTATTGAAAGATCAGAAGGATTTATCAGATGAGGGTATGGATAAAGAGAATAAAGAGGATAAAAATAAGCCTGTATTGACCATTGTCGCTGCGATAGGGTTACCTCCGGAAGTTGTGAAGAGTACTGTATTAAACCTTGGAGAAGGTATTGCCGGCCAGGTTGCACAAACAGGGAGGCCTTTATTTGTAGATGATATTGAGAAAGATATACGTTTTCACCTCCGTCCGGTTGATAGTAAGTATCACTCAAAATCGTTTTTATCGGTACCGTTGAAGACAAAGGAACGGATACTCGGGGTGTTAAACGTTACTTCCAGATCGGTAGATAAAGAGTTTCAACAGCGGGAACAGCGGTTGATAACATTATTGGCAGACCAGGCGGCAATCACACTGGAAAATATTCAGCTTTATGTGAATATACAAAAGTTTTATTGGGACATGGTTCAAACCCTTGCCCGGGCTATCGATGCGAAGGATTCGTATACACGTGAACACGCAGACCGGTCTGTGAAGTATACTAAAGCTATAGCAGCTGAGATGAGCCTCCCGCGTGATATGACGAATGACCTTGAGTATGCTGCGTTGATGCATGATATCGGTAAGATCGGGATTGAGGAACATATACTTCATAAACCCGGCACGTTGTCTAATCAGGAACGTGATATTATTAAACAACACCCGCAGATCGGTAACCGTATACTGTCACCGGTACCGTTTCTTTCAAACGTAGCGGCGATGATACTGTATCATCATGAATGGTATAACGGGCAGGGATATCTCGAGGGATTATCAGGTGAAGAAATCCCGATTGGCGCGAGGATTATCGCGCTGATTGATTCATATGACGCAATGACTTCGGACCGTCCTTACAGAAAAGCGTTGGATAAAAAATTTGCTATTGAAGAGATACGCAGAGGAGCCGGAGTGCAGTTTGACCCGAATGTTGTAGAAGCGTTTATCCGTGTATTGGAAAGAGAAGATAATGGTAATGGTATTAACCACAACAATAGTGTGAAGACAAGTGTCAATACAAAAGCAGCGGTTGAGTAGTTGAGAAATTAACTAAACTGTTAGAGTTCTGGGAATTACAAAATTGAATAGTACTGCAAAATCAAATATATTATACGTTATCGCAACACCTATCGGTAATCTCGGGGATATGACTTACCGTGGGGTGGAAATTCTTAATTCAGTGGATATCATTGCGTGTGAAGATACGCGTATCACCGTGAGGTTGCTTGTACACTACAATATCACAGGGAAAAAGCTTGTGAGTTATTATCAGGAGAATAGTTTGCGCCGTGCTCCTGAGATTGTTGAGTACCTGAAATCCGGGAAGAGTGTGGCATTAGTTTCCGACGGAGGGACACCGGGGATATCCGATCCCGGGGGTGTACTCATCAAAATGGCAGTGGAGAATGGTATCAAAGTTGTCCCGCTACCCGGCGCATCAGCAGGGGTTACCTTGTTGAGTGTTACCGGGATTGAACTTGATGGTTATGTATTTCTCGGATTTTTGAGTAAGAAGCCCGGAAAATTAAGGAAAGAGTTGCGTACTGCCGCGGAGTTAGGTAAGGTTATTGTATTTTATGAATCACCGTACCGTATTATCCGCGCAATTGAGTCTATAGTAACCGTGCTTGGGCCGCAGGCTAAGGTAATCGTTGGGCGTGAGCTAACAAAAATGTTTGAAGAAATTATTAGGGGAACAGCGGAAGATGTAGTAAAGTATTTGCAATCACATATTATTAAAGGCGAATTTGTGGTGGTTGTTGAGTTAAACAAGAAAATGGAAGTGAGTACATAAAAAAAATGAAAGTTAGAGTCGGGATCGTGGGTGTATCGGGTTATACCGGCGAGGAATTATTAAGGGTATTATCTAAACATCCCGGGGTAGTGATTACGTATCTTGGAACACGGAATGAAAGTTTGAAAAGTAACTTACACGCAGTGTATCCGGATATTGATTTGCCTTCTGATGTTACCGTCGAAACATTTGATGCGGCCACCGCTGCAAAAAAGGTGGATGTAATATTTCTTGCATTACCTCATGCGGTAGCGTTTGAGGTAGTGCCCGGGCTTATTAAGAATAATGTAAAAGTTATTGATCTTAGTGCGGATTACCGGCTTGATGATCCTGTAATCTACGAAAAATGGTATGGGCATAAACATACGGCATTGGAATTATTGAAACAAAAAGTTTATGGTTTACCGGAACTATACCGCGAAAAAATCAGGGTGGCAAAACTTATTGCTAACCCGGGATGTTATCCCACAAGTGTTTTACTTGGCGCAGCGGCGGTACTAAAAAATAAGGTTGTTAGGACAGACGGTATTGTCGTAGATTCAAAAAGCGGGATCTCCGGCGGTGGGCGTAAGTTTGTTGCTGAATATAATGCTATGAATACAGCTGTTACCCGGGCGTATCAGGTTGGGGGTGTGCACCGGCATTTACCTGAGATTGAACAGGAACTTTGTCACTTATCAAACCTTGCTGCGGGGAAGGTTAAGGTAACGTTTACACCGCATATCGTTCCGCAATTACGCGGGATGGTGTCCGTGCTGTATTTTGACCTTGCAAAAGAGTTAACTACCGAGAATGTTTTGGGTGTACTCGCGGAATTTTATGAGAATGAACCATTTATCAAAATCGCTACACCTCCTATCGTACCTGATACCAAAGATGTGGTTAATACCAACAATTGCGCGATTACCGCGCGGGTGGATAACCATACAGGTAAACTCGTTGTTGTATCGGTTATAGATAACCTTGGTAAAGGTGCGTGTACTCAGGCAGTACAGAATATGAATATTATGTTTAACCTCGAAGAAACAACAGGATTATCGTCCTGTACAGTCAGGAAGTGAGCATGAAAAATAGTTTACCAAAAAACTTTTATGCTTCTGCAATGCATGCGGGGTTATACAAAAAGAAAAGTAAGCCGGATGTTGTCCTGTTTTATTCTTCTAAACCGTGTAGTACCGCTGCGGTGTTTACATCAAATCGTGTCAAAGCTGCACCTGTGGTTTTGAGTAATAAACATGTGATAGGTTCCGGGGATAGTATCCGTGCGGTTATCATGAACTCAGGTTGCGCAAATGCGTGTACTGGTTCTGAGGGTTACCGCAACGCTATGAATGAATGCGTTACCGTATCTAAGGTGTTGGGGATAAATCCATACCACGTGGTAGTGGCATCCACGGGTGTTATTGGTGTGCAATTACCCATAAAAAAGTTGGTGAACGGGATCGTTGAACTTGGTAAACGTGTGAAGTTAAGCTTCGGGAATAAAAAACTTATCCCGAGTGATACCACATACCTTGCCCGGGCGATTATGACCACTGATACTTTTCCTAAGATCGTTAGTAAAAAGTTTGTTATCGACGGGAAGGTGTGTACGTTATGGTCCTGCGCAAAGGGCGCGGGGATGATACATCCCGAACTTGTACCCTCAGGGAAGTTGCATGCAACATTTTTATGTACGATACTTACAGACACAGCGGTTGCACGTAAGGTTTTGGATACTGCCTTGCGGGAGGTAACTCAAAAAACGTTTAATTGTGTTACCGTAGACGGGGATACAAGTACTAATGATACAGTATTTTTACTGGCAAACGGTGCGGCGGGGAATAAATGTATTTCTTCTACCAAAACTGCGGGGTACAAAAAGTTGTATTCAGCGTTGATGGAGACTACCAGGGAGTTAGCTGAAATGCTTGCACGTGACGGGGAAGGAGCTACGAAGTTCGTGAAGATTATTGTGCAGAACGCGCCGAGTTATGCACTTGCACGTGAGGCCGGGCGCGTGGTTGCTACTTCGCCGTTAGTAAAGACCGCGGTGTACGGTGCGGATCCTAACTGGGGACGGATAATGGCGGCGCTTGGACGCGCAAAAGTCGAGGTAGTTCCCGAAAAAATTGATATATACTTCGACGGGATTTCGATTGTTCATAACGGCCGCGGGGTTGAGAAAAATGCAGGAAAACTGCATAAGGTTATGTTAAGGAAAGAGTTTGAGGTACGGATTAACCTTAAACTTGGAAAAGAATCCGCGACTGTCTACACCTGCGACTTTTCGTATGATTATGTCAAGATCAATGCGGATTATACTACCTAATAAACTTATGCATAAAAAAAATGGTGCGATTGTATACAAAACCATTAACGGCAGGTTATCACAAAAAGTTGTTGGCCATATAAACAGCGTTATAACAGCCGGCGGAATCATGGTTTTTCCTACAGATACAGTATACGGTATCGGGTGTTCGCCATTTTCGTATTCTTCAGTAAAACGTATTTACGCGATCAAAAAACGCAGTTTCCGGAAACAATTGATTTTATTGGGTGGTACCTTTTCGCAGGTACGGCCGTTCATCGAATTTTCTCATGAAGAACTGGGGATACAAAGGTTATTATCACGCTTCTGCCCAGGCCCTCTGACTCTTGTATTCAAAACTTCGGAGTTAGGCAAGATGATTACCGGGGGTAAGGATACGGTTGGGGTGAGGATCCCGGGGAAATGCGTATTTACGTCATTACTCGCGCAGATGGGTATACCGATGCTTACTACCAGCGCTAACCTGTCAAACCAGGTGAATACGGTTGATGGTAGTACAGCAAAAAAAATTTTTTGCAATAAAGTTGATATAATTATTGATAATGGTCGCATAAAAAAAGGTATTGCATCAACTGTTATTGATGTAACGGCATATCCCTATACGGTAATCCGTGAAGGGTGTATCCCGAAAGGTATGGTTTATGAAGTATCCAAAAATAGTTAAGCAGGTAATGTTTGTCTGTACCGGTAACGCTGCACGCAGTGTTATGGGTGAATATTTTATGCGTAAATTTTTGGATGACAATAAAGCTAACGGTATAAAAGTTATTTCCCGGGGGATTGCTGCGAATCCGGCATACAAAGTACCGGGCCATGTTATGGATATCCTGAAAAAAGAAGGGATTGATGCTGGGATGCATAGGTCAACTATGATTACTCCGGATTCAATAGAAGAGTCGGATGTCCTGCTTGTAATGGAAGACCAGCATAAACGCGTGATTGCCAAGTATTTCCCGGAAGCGAAAGGTAAGGTTTTTTTTCTTACCGAATACTCTGGCGTAGAGAATCCTAAATACTGGGAGATAGATGATCCAGTTGGAGGGGATTTTGATTATTACAGCCGTTGTGCTGAACAAATACGAGGTTGTGTCACAAAAATTGTGCAGCAACTGACAGCGGTTTAGTGTAACAAACCAGTTGAATTAATTATAGAATATATCATTATAGTTATTTAAGGAAAGGTTGAGTAATAAATTTTATGAAACGTCTTGAACGTACCGACCCTGCGGTATGGAAATGTATTGAGAAAGAAATGTTACGGCAGCAAACTAATCTTGAACTTATTGCATCTGAAAACTTTGTATCCAGTTCTGTGATGGAAGCACAGGGTTCTGTTCTGACAAATAAATACGCGGAAGGATATCCCGGGAAACGGCATTACGGCGGGTGCGAGAACTGCGATAATATTGAAACCCTTGCAATTGAACGTGTGAAAGCGTTATTCAAGGCGGAACACGCGAATGTACAGCCGCATTCCGGGACACAAGCTAATATGGCGGTATACTTTGCTGTTCTTAACCTTGGGGATACAATTATGGGTATGCATCTGAGCCATGGGGGGCATTTATCACACGGGCATCCCGCTAATTTTTCGGGTAAGTATTTTAAAGTAGTCCCTGTTTCAGTTAGCAGGACAACAGAGTTTATTGATTACGATGAAGCGCAGAAGCTTGCTTTAAAGTTTAAGCCAAAACTTATTGTTGCGGGTTCATCTGCGTACTCACGCGTGATTGACTGGAAAAAGTTTAGGCAGATAGCCGACGACGTTGGTGCGTACCTTATGGCAGATGTTGCGCATTATGCAGGCTTAATCGTTGCAGGGGTGTACCCTTCACCGGTACCGTACTCGGATTTTGTTACCTGTACAACGCACAAAACTTTACGCGGGCCACGGGGTGGAGTAATTTTGTGTAAGAAAAAGTATGCGAAGTTAATTGACCATACAATATTCCCGGGTACCCAGGGCGGGCCGTTAATGCATACGATCGCAGCGAAGGCTGTAGCGTTTGGTGAAGCAATGAAGCCTGAGTTTAGGGAGTACCAAAAACAGATACTTAATAACGCACGGGCATTAGCGACCGCGATGTCAAAACGCGGGTACCGTATAGTATCCGGCGGGACGGACTGCCATATGTTTCTCGTGGATTTAACTTCGAGAAACATACCTGGGTTGGAAGCTCAGCAGGTACTCGAACTTGCGGGGATTACGGTTAATAAAAACACAATACCGCATGACCAGCAGAAACCGTTGGTTACTTCAGGTATCCGTCTTGGCACCCCGGCAGTTACTACCCGCGGGATGAAGGAAAAAGAGATGGAACAAATAGCCGAATGGATCGATATAGGGTTAGCACATAGGAAAGATGCAAAGTACCTCGCGGAACTAAAAAAACAGGTTGCGCGGTTCTGCAGCAGGTTTCCGTTGTACAAAGGGTTACGTAGAACGAAATAATGTATAAGCTATACCTTCTTGCGTTGATAGTGTCCGGTGTTGCGACATACTTTCTGACGTTTGGTGTGAAGAAGTTAGCGGTAAAGTATGGAGTAATGGACATTCCCGACGCACGGAGGGTGCATACAGTGCCGATACCCAGATGGGGCGGGCTTGCGATGTTCGGCGGGTTTGTCATTAGTATGCTTACACTTCTTATCGTGAGTAAGCGGTTCCACCTGCTTCTCGCGTACCGGAATCCATTGAAGGATAACAACGGTGATGTTATCGGGATGTTATCGATTGGGCAGCAGTTTATCGGGATAATCGTTGCGTTGGTTATCATAATTATTCTCGGGATGATTGACGATAAAAAAAGTGTGCCGCCCGTACCTAAATTGTTGACACAGATCATTGCTGCGTATGTCGCTATGGATTTCGGGGTTAGGATCTTTGGGCTTGAACTTCCCTGGGGTATTGATTTTGTTGCGTTCCCGATTATTGTAACACAAATCCTTACAGTGTTCTGGTTGATCGGGTTTATGAATACAATCAATCTTATCGACGGGCTTGACGGCCTCGCAGCCGGGGTGGTGGCAATCGCAGCGTTTACGTTTCTTATCGTTGCAATTCTTCAGGGGCAGACACAGGATATTTTTCAGGCTAAACAGTTGAAACTCGCGGCAATCCTTGCCGCTGGCCTATGCGGTGCGTGTGTCGGGTTTTTGTTCCACAACTTTTATCCCGCAAAGATATTTATGGGTGATACCGGCGCGTTATTCCTGGGTTTTATGCTTGGGACAATCGCGGTTATCGGTACACTAAAAACCGCAGCGGTGATATCATTAATCATTCCGGTACTAGTAATAGCCTTACCGGTGTTAGACGTAGCAATGGCGATTATCCGCAGGTTGATGCGGAGGCAGTCTATTATGGCAGCGGATAAGGAACATTTTCATCACCGGTTGCTTAGTTTAGGGTGGTCACAACGCGAAGCTGTACTTTTTATTTATGTATTATCCATAGTCCTTAGTGAAACCGCGATTATTATAACGATATTCCGTGCGATGCCGCTGAAGTAAAAAAAATTGCTGCGGTTATATTTAAGAGGTTGATATGAAAAAAATATTCGTGATATTCGGTACACGGCCGGAAGCTGTTAAGCTCATACCGTTAGTGAAAGAGTTGAACAAGTACCGTGGACGGTATAAAACAGTTGTGTGTATCACAGGGCAGCATCGTGAAATGCTTGACCAGGTAATGAAATTGTTTAACCAACGTGCTGACTATGACCTTGATATCATGCAAATAAATCAAACGCTGTACGATATTACTACTCATGCGTTGACAAAGATCGGTGATGTGATTAAGAAAGTTAAGCCTGACATGGTAGTTGTTCAGGGGGATACTACCACAGCGTTTGCCGGAGCGTTATCCGGGTTCTACGAAAAAGTGCCTGTCGCGCATGTAGAGGCTGGTTTACGGACCGGGGATATATATAATCCTTTCCCGGAAGAAGTGAACCGGTTGATGATTGACCGTATCGCATCGTTATATCTTGTCCCCACAGGGAATGCTAAGGCCGCGCTTTTACGTGAAGGCGTGGGGAAAGAAAAAATATTTGTTACCGGTAACACAGTGGTTGATGCATTGATGTGGGTAGCGAAAAAGAGTGAGACAAAACTTTTATTTCCTAAGGAGGATAAACTTATACTTCTTACCTCGCATAGGAGAGAAAACCTGGGTAAACCGCTTGAAAATATTTGCCGTGCAGTAAAGATGGTTGTGAAGAAGTATAAGGATGTTAAAGTTGTGTACCCTGTCCACCTTAATCCGGCAGTACAAAAAACTGTGTATTCCATCCTTGGCTCTAACTCGCGGGTGGTATTAACCAAACCTGTAGGTTATAGCGAGCTTGTGAACTTAATCAAAATGTCATACCTCATCCTCACCGATTCCGGGGGTATACAGGAGGAAGCGCCGGCGTTAGGGAAGCCTGTGCTTGTCCTGCGGAAGACAACTGAACGTCCTGAAGGTGTCACCGCGGGGACTGCAAAACTTGTGGGGACGGATACTGCAGATATTGTACGTGAAACCAGTAGGTTGATTGACGATAAAAAGGTATATAATCGTATGGCACAAGCGGTTAATCCTTATGGTGACGGCCATGCGTGTGAACGTACTGTCGCGGTATTCAACAACTTTTTTGGGTATACCTCAAAACGTCCAAGTGAATTTTGAGCATCCACTGATGCTCACTTCAGAAAGGTAGTAGGTTGAAATGAAAAACTTGTGGGCTCCATGGAGAATGACTTTTATTGAAACACATAAACACGTAAAAGGGTGTGTGTTCTGCAGATACCTGCGTGAACGTATGAACGATGTTAAGAACCATGTATTGTACCGCGGGAGAACGTGTTTTGTTGTTATGAACCTTTACCCCTATAACAACGGGCATCTTATGGTAATGCCTAAACGGCATATTGGAGATATAACAAAACTTACTAAAAGTGAATACGCAGAACTCATGGCTTTATCAATCAAAGCTGTGAAAGTGATTAAAAGAGTCTTAAAACCGGAAGGGTATAATATTGGGATGAACATTGGCGCTGTTTCAGGTGCAGGGATTGCGGATCATCTTCATATGCACATTGTCCCGCGATGGTATGCTGATACCAACTTTATGCCGGTAGTGGCTGGGATTAAAGTCATGCCGCAGGCGGTTGACGATACTTACGCGTTGCTTGTAAAAGAGTTTCGCAGGAAGTAAGGCCGTGACATTTTTCAGTATACCCAAATATTATCTTACCAGCGTATTTCTATTGACAACAGTTCATCTTTCATACTAATATTTGTCTTGTAAATCCCGAGGGAGGTTGTTTAAATTTAACAGCCTGAGAGTCCCGGAAGTAATAGGGAGACCTCGGTGGTAATTTAGATAAAAGGTTACCACGTAACCTGACCTGGATAATACCAGCGTAGGGATGTGATTAAAATATACACAGTTATATTATCTATCTCTACGTAAATACGTGTTTACGCAGGGATTTTTTTATTTTTAGAGGGAGGGAATAGTATTTATGGAACAATTTGTGTGGGAAACCTTGGTAAAAGTACGGGCAGAGAAACCGTTAGTTCATCATCTAACAAACTGGGTTACGATATACGACTGTGCTAATATAGTAAAAGTTTTTGGCGCATCGCCAGTGATGGCGCATGCGAAGGAAGAAGTATCAGAGATGGCGGGTATCGCTTCGGCGGTAGTGTTGAATATCGGAACATTAACCCCGGAATTTGTAGATGCGATGGTACTCACAGCAAAAACTGCGAACAGTAGGGCAATACCTGTTGTCCTTGACGCTGTGGGCGCTGGTGCAACTAAGTTCAGGGATAAAAAAATAGCGTATATCCTTAACCATGCGTATATTAATATTATCAAAGGTAACGCATCAGAAATCGCGCGGGTTGCCGGTGAAAATGTTAGGACTAAAGGAGTAGACTCAACAGATATTGGGGACGGGATAACAGGGATTGCGCAAAGATTAGCAAAACTACGTAACTGCACAGTAGTGGTTACCGGGGAAACAGATATTGTTACTGATAACATTAGCACAATGAAAGTACACAACGGACATCCTTTGATGGGTAGTATTGTTGGGACAGGATGTATGGCAGCATCAGTAATTGGCGCGTTTGCTGCAGTAGAACCAAACTATGTCCATGCATGCGTTGCAGGATTGTGTTGCTACGAAATCGCAGCGGAACTCGCATCAAAAACTGTTTCCGGGCCGGGAAGTTTTAAAGAACGGTTATTTGACACGGTATACAACCTTGCAAAACAAGATGTTGAACAATACCAGAAAATTGAGGGATAATATAGAAATAATGAAAATTAGTGCTTTAGTTTCATTATTGATAGTATTCCTGAGTTCCATACCGGCGACGGTTAGCGCTGCTGATGTTGTGATACACTCCGCGGTAACCGGTACAAAAACGCCGGTAATGTTCAGCCATCTTACGCGTAACGTTAGTGTGATTACCGCGAAAGAAATTATGGTATTACCCGTACAATCAGTTGCGGAATTGTTAGGTTACATAACCTCAGCGGATATACAGTCCCGGGGGCTTCCCGGTGTGCAGGCCGACCTATCATTCCGCGGGTCAAACTACGCGCAAACATTGGTCTTGCTTGATGGTGTACGGATGAACGACCCGCAGACTGCGCATCATAATATGGACCTTCCGATCGCGGTGAATGATATTGACCGTATTGAAATTTTGCATGGACAGGGAACTGTCACGCATGGCGCTGATGCGTTTGGCGGGGTGGTCAATATTATTACGAAAACCAAGGTAAACCATGAAAATGATAGGGAAACAGGTATTACCGCAAAAGTAGAATCCGCACAGTATAATACGTATTCTGTTCAGGCAAATGTTAATACAAAATTACAGAGTGTCAGCCAAACAGTATCGTTATCATCCTCAAAATCTGATGGTACGCGGTACGATACGGATTATAATAACTCAACATTTTATTCAAATACAGCGGTGGTAACGGGTAATAATGAGTCAACGTTATCACTGGGTGCTATGGATAAAGCGTTTGGGGCGTACGATTTTTATACGCCCGGGCTTAACTACCCGTCAAAAGAATGGACACAAACGTACTACGCCGGGTTGCGGAGTAAGCAACGGATTAATAACTCAGTGGCGCTAAACTCTGTTATATACTACCGCCGGCATAATGATAAGTTTATGCTTGACCTCCGTACACCAACGAAATATGTTAACGATCATGTAACACACGTTACCGGTGTGGAACTTGGTGCGGTGGTATCCCTGCCATCCGTTGGCAACGTATCGCTTACCCTAGATACAGTCAATGATATGATCACAAGTACGCGGCTGGGTGAACGCTCGAAACAACGGTATGCGTTTGCAACAGAACTTATTTCATCGTTATCCATAAATAGCGACCTTCACGCGGGGATGCGGTACGAAATGTCTGCCTGGGGCGGGATGTTCGCGCCAACAGTAGGGTATGGGTACTGGATAAATTCTGATATCAAACTCATAGGGTCGGTAGGGAGGTCGTACCGCGTAGCTTCATTTACTGAACTGTACTACACTGATCCGGTGAATTTTGGAAACCCAAACCTTGTTCCTGAAGAAAGTGTTAATACTGAACTCACCGCGAAGTATTGGACTGGGAAAACAGCAAGTGCGGTATCAACAATTTTTTATCGTTCTCAAACCAATATAATAGACTGGGTTGGAGATACGGATAAAGGCCCTTGGCGTGCGACTAATATCGGGGAATCGTATGTTTATGGTGTGGAAACTGAACTAAAAACCGTTTCTGCAAATAATGTGTTGTCATTATCCTATACTTACGCAAGAACAGTTACCATGCAAAGTTATTACTCAAAGTATGCACAAAATTATCCGGTACATAACATTGTGTTCAGTATAACGTCGAACATTATACCCCGTGTTTTTACTCCTACGATTGCTGTGCTGTATAAACAACGGGTGAATGATGCCGGGTATATTGTAGTTAACGCAAAACTTTCACGTGTAGTATTTAAAAACGCGTTATCGCTGTTTTTGTTGTGTACCAATATTACAGACGTACAGTACGAAGATGTTAAAGGTATACCCGCACCGGGCCGCCTGGTTTCCGGTGGGCTGGAATGGAGTTTTTAAGAATAAGATTGTTCCTTAAAACCAGAATGTATACATATAGTTACTAACAGTGTGCATAAGTGTGTATAGTGTATACACAAAAAATGCACTGTTTGTCTGTAAACAATGTTTATAAAACATAATAAATATATTGAAAAATAATGAAAATATGAGAATAATAGTCTCAAGAACCCTTTCTGGCAGTATTATTGCAAAACATTCTTGTTAAGAAGAATAAATTGTTATAAAGGAGAAACAAGGAAATGTTGAAGAAAATGATAGTCGTGGCAGTAGGGATTGCATTATTATCAAGCGTAGCATCCGCAGCGTTTTACTGGCCCTGTAATGGTAAAGTTACTAGTATAGTTGGTTATCGGTATGATCCGATTTCGCATGCACGGAAGTTTCATAATGGTACAGATATTGCGAATTCATATGGTACCCGTATTGGTTCAATGACCAGCGGGAAAGTGTCTTTTGCAGGGTGGGACCGTACTGGTGGGGGTAACTCCGTGTGTGTACAGCATGCATATGGATACAAAACATTTTACGCTCATATGAAATCAATCTCGGTACGCCGGTATCAGACAATTACAGCGAAGCAAAGAGTTGGGTATATGGGTTCTACAGGATATAGCACCGGGCCTCATACACACTTTATCATATGGAGATACTCAACTGTAAAAGCGCCAAGAGCGTATGCCGGACAGAGAGTTTATAGCGGAGCAAGGTTATATCTTAGGTAATAACAAGTAAAGTTAATATAAAAGTAAGACATCCTCGGGTATAAATCCGGGGATGTTTTATTTTGTATAATATCACTTTCGAATAAAAAAGAAAGGGATTGGGAAATATGAAAATTGAACTTGATAAATGGTACAGAATCCTTGCTCCGCGGCCGGTGGTTATTCTCACAACAGTTAATAAAGACGGGGTCGTAAATGCCGCACCGTTTTCGTTTGTTATGCCGGTATCGTCAAGCCCTGCAATGATAGCTGTTGCAATGGCAGAAAAAAGGCATACGTTTGATAATTTAATCAAAACCGGTGAGTTTGTGGTTAATATTCCGGGAAAGACTGTTATTAACGGTTTATGGATTACGGGGAAACCATTCTCCGCGGGGGTTAATGAGTTAGTTGAAGCTAAACTCGAGAGTGTGCCGTCAAATAGTGTTAAACCTCCACGGATAAAAGATTGTTTTGGCTGGCTTGAATGTAAGTTTGTAGAACAATTCCCTGCGGGGGATCATATTGTTGTGCTAGGTGAAATCGTATCCGCAGAAGTTGTTGAGGGAGTATATAACAATGATGAGCTGAACCTCGAAAAAACTAATCCCTTGGGGCATATTGGGGGTAAGGTTTTTACTATACCCGGTAAAAAGTTGGTAGTTAAAGAATGAAGGTTGGGATTCTCGGGCCCGGTGCGATGGGAACGTTGTACACAGCGTTTCTTTCACGAAGGGGATGTACCGGAGAAATATACTTGTTCGATTATAAACCTGAACGCGCAAAAATTCTTGTACGTAATGGATTGGTTATAACCGGGCGGAGCAAGATCCGTGTGTTACCGTCTAACCTTAACGTCATAATTCCTGAACATAAAAATATTATGGGTAAGCTTGATCTTCTGATCGTGCTCGTGAAAACGTATGATACTGTTTCTGCAGTAAGAAATCTACAAAGATTTGTTGATAATTCAACTGTTGTTCTTACATTACAGAACGGCCTAGGGAATTATGAGCTTTTAAAGAAATGTTTTGGGAGTAATGCATTGATTCTGGCGGGAGTAACTACAATAGGTGCAACGTTGTTGTCGCCTGGTAAGGTCCGTCATGCGGGTGAGGGTGTTACGGTTATCGGGTACAATAACAAACACGAACACAAAGCAGGTGTGATGGTTGCCAGATTATTCCGTAAAGCAGGGTTAAAAGTTGATTTAACTGATAATATACAGTCGGTGCAATGGGGTAAGCTCGTGATTAATGCCGGAATTAATCCGGTAGCTGCTATAATGAACCTTTCCAATGGACGGGTGATGGAAAATGATACCGCCTGGGTATTGGCTACATCAACTGCTCAGGAAGCTGCAATGGTAGCGAATAAGTTGGGTATCCGCCTGCCGTATCCTGACATAACCCGCCAACTTATTAAAGTTTGCCGGATGACTTACGAAAACCGTAACTCTATGCTGGTTGATTACCATGATCATAGAGGTAAGGGTGGGAGTAAGCATAAACCAAGAACGGAAATTGATATGATAAACGGTATGGTTGTTAAGTACGGAAAAAAAGCGGGGATACAAACGCCGGTAAACGGATTATGGGTGGATATCTTTAAACGGTTTATTTCCGGAATGATAGTTTACGGTCTTGTTTTATACACGCCCTGTGTTAACGGGAAAAGTATAAAGAACAATGCATTAAGCGGGGTAAGCCTCGTTGGAGAAGGTGATCCTGAGAATAGTATGCTGTACAATCCCGCACGCGCAGTTGATGCCGGGAAAATTAATCTTAAACTCGGGAATTTTGGGTATGAGAATAAAGAGTCTTCAAGTCAAACTCAAATTACAGGGGATGATATCGACCAAAAAACTGTTAGTACAATACTGAATACCAGGACAAACCTTGGCCTTGGTATTTATGGTACTTGCCTTCCGTGGATAGGGTATGGTATTTGGGTGGATGAACTTAATGTTCAATCATATGAAACAAGTTATGATAAACGTTATGAAGTTAGTGTTGATACTGCAAATGTTCTGGTTAATAATTCAGCGAAAAAGTATGAACAGCGGACAATGACTGATATTGTTTTGGGGATGGGATGGAAAAACTTATCCGCTGGTGTGCGGATAAGCGTAGCTGTACCGTCGGATATACAAGAAAATTATGTTAATTCCGGGAGCAGTGAGTTTAATAGTGTTATGCAGAGCAGCAGTAATGTTGTGCAGGTGTATGATACGCAGATTATGGATTATGACATCATCACGGGGATGTTATGGAGAATTGGAAGTCAGAAGCCCAGCGATGATCATAGTGATGCTGAGGTTGATCTCCTCCTGGGTTATGGTGCGTATGAGAGCATTCGCGAACAAAAGAGTGAACAAGTGTGGGGTAAGGATAATGTTGATATTCATAACCGCGATGTTTTCCCGTTAAACTTATACACTTATACTTATTCGTCAGTAGAGGTTAAACTAAGAATGTATGCTGGTGAAAGGTTTACATATGCATTCACTGGGGCTTATGCGGGTTCAAGGCAGGAACAAAAGAGTGTATATTCCATCAAGGGTGCACATAAGATTATTGAAAATATAGCGGATACCGGGATGCTGGGGTTCGGCATGGCGTATATTCCGGCGGGGACATTAAAATTGTATTTTGACCTTATTGGAAAAGTGATTAATAGCAGAGGTAAGGGTTGGACAGAAAACGATGTCCAGTATTATACTGCAGGGAGTGAAACTTATACCGGTGAGATACGTTTGGGAAGTGAAGTTAATATCCGTAAGAATCTTGTGTTATGGCTGGGGCTGTCTTCCTTAGGGAATACGGATTATCGTAATACAGCTACTAATACTTACCGTAATTTATATATTTCGACGGTACGTACTGATTTCAGTGTTGGTACTGTAATAACCGCAGGGATCGGATGGGAGATTACCAATAATGTTGGGCTTGCGTATAGTTTAAACAACGGTACTGCTCATAAGTTTGCGGTAACGTATAAGTTTTAACACTCGTTGAGTTGAATTATACTCCTATAATTGTGTAAAATACTTGTTTGTGTATAGTGACTGAAAAACATGGATAATGTTGAGGGGTAAGATAGATGTCAAAAAATGTTGTGCCGTCAGATATTAAGATAGCGCAGAGTATTAAATTAAAACCTATTACTGAAATTGCAGCGGGGTTGGGAATCAAACGTGAAGAAATTGAACTTTACGGTGATGATAAAGCAAAGGTTAAACTTGATATCCTTAACCGGTGTAAGTCAAACCCGCAGGGGAAGTATATCGACGTGACGGCGATCACACCGACACCGTTGGGGGAAGGGAAAACTGTTACTACCATAGGATTATCCCTTGGGTTAGCGAAGATCGGGAAAAAAGTGTGTACCTGTATCCGTCAACCTTCTTTAGGGCCGGTGTTTGGGATTAAAGGCGGCGCTGCGGGCGGTGGGTATTCACAGGTATTGCCGATGGAAGATTTTAATCTTCATCTAACCGGCGATGTTCATGCTGTAAGTTTAGCGCATAATTTATGCGCTGCGTTTCTTGATAATTCGTTGTATAAAGGTAATAAACTTGATATTGATATGTACAACATCCTCTGGCGCAGGGTGGTGGATGTAAGTGATCGCGCGTTAAGGAATATTACAATCGGGCTTGGGGGTAAGATGGATGGTACTCCCAGAGAAACCGGGTTTGATATCTCTGTTGCCAGTGAAATTATGGCAATCCTCGCGTTGACCACCGGGTTGAAGGATTTAAGGGATCGTCTTGGGCGGATGGTTGTGGCGTTTACAAAAAGCGGGAAGCCGGTTACCGCTGAAGATTTAAAAGTTGCAGGGTCAATGGCGGTACTTATGAAAGACGCAATTAAACCTACCTTGTTGCAGACAACAGAACATACTCCGTGTTTTGTGCATGCGGGGCCGTTTGCTAATATTGCGCATGGTAACAATTCAATCCTTGCGGATCAAATTGCATTGAAACTGTCAGACTATGTTGTTACGGAGTCAGGATTTGGTGCGGATCTTGGTATGGAAAAGTTTATGGATATTAAATGCCGGTATTCAGGGTTGACCCCGAGCTGTGTAGTACTTGTCTGCACGGTACGCGCGTTAAAGATGCATTCCGGGAAATTTAGTGTTGTTGCAGGTAAGCCGTTGCCCGCAGAACTTGTGAAAGAAAATATTGATGCTATCAGAGAAGGGATCGCGAATCTTGAGAAACAAATCCAGAACGTGCGGTTGTTCGGTGTACCCGTGGTAGTTGCGGTTAACCGTTTCTATACGGATACGGATAAAGAGGTTGAGTATATCCGTAAACGCGCAATTGATGCCGGGGCGGAAGATGCTGTGATGTCGGAAGTATGGGAAAAAGGCGGGGATGGCGGGTGTGCATTAGCAGAAGCTGTTGTAAAAGCAGCGGAGAAAAAAAGTAAGTTTGAATTCCTCTACCCGCTCGATATGCCGATAAAGGATAAGATTAATACTATTGCTACAAAAGTTTATGGCGCGAAAGGTGTGGATTATCTCCCCGCAGCGCAGGAAAAGATTAAGTTTTACACATCGCTGGGTTGGGATAAACTTCCTATCTGCATGGCAAAGACGCATCTGTCTCTCTCGCATGATCCTAATCTCAAAGGTTGCCCAAAAGGGTATATGCTGCCGGTACGGGATATCCGCGCATCAATCGGTGCGGGATTCCTATACCCGTTATGTGGCGAGATGCGTACGATGCCGGGATTACCGTCAGAACCTGCAGGGAATAAGGTTGATATCGATAGTGACGGTAAAGTAGTAGGGTTATTTTAACTGAATATTTAATATTTTACTGAAAGGAGTAGTTGGTTTAAGGAATATGGCTACAATACTGATTGCAGATGATGACAGGAATTTAGCGGAGTTATTGAAAACAGCATTAGAGGTGGATGGGCATAAGGTGTACGTCGCGAATGACGGGACGACTGGATTGGATAAGATTGAAAAGTACCACCCTGACCTATGTATTCTTGATGTTATGATGCCCGGGATGGAGGGTTATGATGTTGCGTATCTATCCAAAATTGACCGTGCGTATAAACCTAAGGTAATAATTATCTCCGCGAAGTCTAAGGATTTTGATAAACAAATGGGCCGTGCAATGGGTGCGGATGCGTATCTGTCAAAACCGTTTGAGATGGATGTTTTGAAGTTAAAAGTACGCGAGCTTTTAGCTCCAAAAAAAGTTAAATAATAAAAAAAGGGTAACTGTGTTTATGTTAAAAAAAATTGTTTTCTCAATAATTTTGATAGTCTCCGCATGTGGTTACGGTATAACGGGAGACAATCCTAAAGACTGGGCATTAGGGGTTGTTATCGGTGAACCCACGGGGATCAGCCTGAAGTACTGGCATAGCGAGAACGTTGGGTTCGCATTATCTACTGCATGGACGGTAAGCGAACCAATGACAAAGTTGTATCTGCATTTTGATTATCTTAAACATAACTACAAAATATTTGATGTTAAAGAGTTTACCGGTAAATTGCCGTTATACTACGGTGTAGGGTTTATCGCAAATACGGAATCTACCGCGGTAAGACAAACGTCAAAGTTCGGGTTACGCATACCTATCGGCGTAGAGTATATATTTAAAGAAATTCCGTTTGATTTTTTTGCGGAAATCTGCCCGGGATTTATTTTATCACCAAGTACTGAAATTACTTTGGGGACAGGGTTGGGGATACGGTTCTTCTTTTAAATGTCGGAAGATAAACAGTTTCAACGTAAGTACCAACGGTGTGACTTAAGTTCACCGTTGATTGTTAAACGTACCCGCGATAAGACTGATATTGCGTATGGCGTGATCAATAATCTTAGTGCCGGCGGGTTGAGTATACAAACAGACCGGTTTCTCGTAGTTAAGAATGAATACTTTTTTGAGTTTAGCTTACCAAACAACAAACATTTCAGTATTCTCGGGAAAGTTATGTGGCAACAGAAAGATCTTGTTTTTGGAACAATATTCCATGGGATTAAGTTTGAAAATATAGGGTTTGTTAACCGGTGGAGAATAAATGCGTTTGTAAAAAAACATAATATTATTGAAGAGAAAGGGGTGAACGCATTGAATTACGTCAATAGCGAAGTTAAACAATTCCTTTTGGACTTAGCGGCAAAGAAATCTGCACCCGGAGGGGGTAGTGCTGCGGCGCTTGTCGGTGCGACTGGAATTGCATTGCTGAGTATGTCCGCTAACTTTACACTCGGGAAAAAGGGGTATGAGGATGTACAAAAAGAAATCGCTGAGTTAAACTCAAAACTTGTGAAATTACGTGCTGAACTTGAACGCATGATTGATTTTGATGTTATGGTTTACGGGAAAGTAAGGGAGGCTTATGCATTACCTAAGACAAATGCTGATGAAACAAAGAAACGTGAACATGAAATACAAAAGGCGTTGAGTGAGTCTATGAAAGTACCGAAGATAGTGCATGATTGTTGTTTTAAAGGGATACAGATTGCAGCGAGGTTGGTGTTGATAAGTAACAAAAACTTAATTACTGATGTTGGATGCGGTGTGTTATTCCTTAATTCCGCAATGGTGGCTGCAAGGTACAATGTTGAGGTTAATCTAAAAGGGTTGGTGGATAATAAGGTTGTGAGTGAGATGTTCATAGAGCTTGAAGAAACTGCAAAGGATGCTGAACAGTTGTCTAGACAAACAACTGCGCAGGTGGAGAGAGTGCTTGCGTGAACCCCGCTAAAATTGTGTTCTTTCATATGAACCAGATAGGCGATTTTTTGTTTTCACTACCCGCAATGAAAACTGTAAAAGACAGGTTTCCTGGCATAAAGATTATAAGTGTCCTCCGTCCTGAACTCCAGGTACTTGCGGGGTGTACTGATATTATTGATGACGTGTTCATACGTTCCCGCGGGATTGAAGGTAAGGTTGGGTTGGTGAATAAACTATTATCCTCCCGCACAGAGTGTGTTGTAACATTCTCAGAATCGCCGGAGTGTGTAATATTATCAGCATTAACGGGAACGCGCATACGTGCAGGTTTTGCTTCAGCATCTTTGGCATGGGTGTTGAACCACAAAATTACGCGGGTTGGTCCGCCAAGTACAGAGAATAATTTGAGGTTAGTTGAGAGTTTACTGGGTTGTGCAGCGCAAAAACGGGATTATACTGGAATGATAAAACATCAAGGGTCTGCAAAACCGTGGCTTACGGATTTTATAAGTAAACTAGTGAATAAACACGTAGTTATCCTTGCGCCTGAGGTGTCACTCCGGAGAAAACATAAGAAGTGGCTGGTGGAACGCTGGGCTTCCACTGCGAAGAAGTTAGTGGAAGAATATAACTGTGCTGTGGTGGTGGTTGGTACAAAAAATGCGGTAATTGAAACCCAACTAATAGTATCATCTTCTGGTGTGAAAGATAATGTATATAATCTCGCAGGTAAAACATCGCTTATTGACCTTGTATATTTACTTTCCAACGCCGGGGTGTATATAGGCCCTGATTCCGGGGTAATGCATATGTCCGCTGCGATGGGCTTAAAATGTATTGCATTATTCGGCGATACATTGCCTGAACATATAGGGCCCCAGGGGGTAGGGCATATCATAATAAAAAAAAGTGGGATGAACGAGATTGAAGTTAACGACGTAGTTACCGCGTTTTGTTCAATTTTCCGAGTTTAAGATATTTCTTGTAAGTATAATACGACGCTAAAGAACAGATCAGCAAGCCATAATACCCGTCAAGAAAGCCAAGTTTGAGGATGTAATTTTTTAGGAATAATATCTTTGCGTGCAGCAGTGCTTTTATGAACCCGCCGGTTTTTTTACCCGTATTTTCTTCTGCCCATAATAATGCGTACACATCCTGGCGTTTAATATAATCATTTATTGATGCGTATGTGTAGTGTAATAAATTAGAACGCAGTTTAGCAGTTTTACCGTTAACTTTTACATGTTCATGCACAAGTTGGGTAGTGTCCAGGCTGCCTTTTGTTTTATCAAATAAACGAAGAACATATCCTGGATACCATCCGCTGTGATAAATCGGATGCCCTGAAAAATAGGATAATCTTGGGATTTCGTATCCCGCGATATCTTCGGATTCGGGGGGTAGGTTCAGGATCTCATTACGTAGTTCCGGGGTGATAACTTCGTCAGCGTCAATCCAGAGGATCCATTGGTTAATACATTGGGATATACCCCAATTTTTTTGTTGCGCATATCCTTCCCATTCGTGGAGAAAGGTTCGTGCACCGTTTTCTTTAGCAAATATTAAGGTATCATCAGTGGAGTATGAGTCTACAACTACCACTTCATCAGCCCAGGCTGCGCTTTTCACACAGGCGGCGATACTGTCCTGTTCATTTTTGGTTATTATAAGTACCGAAATTTTGTGCATCTATAATCCTTATGTATTATTGTAAAATATATGTCTAAGTTAAGTCTATAATAAACCTTAAAAGGGAGTGATACCGGATTTGTATGGCAACAAAAGCGTTTGATACGTTAGAATTTATTTTTGTGTGTGTCCTCGGCGCAACAATACCGTTGTCTGTAAGCGCGCCGTTGATCGCAATGGCGTTTCTTCTGATCCTTATGATTTTGCGTGCAATATTTTTGAGAGACGTTGATTTTGAGGTGCTGCCATTTTTATGGCCGTTACTCGCGTTTATAGGGGTATCGGTGATCTCATACTTTTTTTCTCAGAATGAAAGTTCATGGCAGACAATTATTCCAAGGGAATTTCTGGTGTACCTTTTGTTGTTTGCAGCGTTGAAGACGTATAAACAAGCACGGTGGGTGGTAGTGTTGACGATAACATCTGCTGTTGTCGCAAGTATTGTCGGGGTATTTCAGTACTTTGGAGCATTTGGGTTCTCAAATGTCAGCGCGGATGGCAGGATACAGGGATTGGTGGATACTAATACTTTGGCAGGTATACTGGCAATGTTACTGCCTATGGTAATATCTTTTGCGATATCAGCACATAGCACACGGGATAGGGTTATAGTAATAATCGCAGCGTGTTTTATGTCCACAGCGTTAGTGTTTACCTACACACGTGGCGCGTGGTTTGGTGCAGTTGCTGGTATATTGTTGGTTGTAGCGTTGAGTAACTGGAAATTTATACCTGCAATACTGGCGGTAGTATTTTTGGTACTTGCGGTTCAACCGAAAGTGTATAACCGTTTTGTTTCAGGGTTCGGGATACTAGGGAACGAGGAACGCGTTGAACTTTATAAAAACTCGGTTGATCTTTTACGGCAGTATCCAGTTTTCGGAATTGGGCCAGGTGCGTTCCGGAAAGTGTTTTATGAAAAGTATTTCTCGCCAAATAAGCATAGGCATGCGCATAATATTTTTCTTAATATTGCAGTGGAACGCGGTGTTGTGGCAGCTGGGATTTTTGTGTGGTTGTTAGTCTCAATAGCACTGTATTTGTTTAGGACGTATGAATTCGCTGCGGGTGAAGAAAAAACTGTACTGCTGGGAATCCTAAGCGGGTTGGCTGATTTTGTGGTTCACGGGATGGTGGATAATACGTTCGCGGATGAAACCGGGTATATCCTATTTCTTTTGCTGGCCGTAGCGGTATTGATTAATAAAAAAATGGTAGAACGCGAGGAAAATAGTTAGGTGTATATTGATGATAACTAACCGTATTACGGTATTGTATTATCACCATGTTGGTTTACCTCCCTGGGGTGTGAAGTTTAAAGGTGGATTTGTTCATCCTTGGATGTTCGCACGGCAGATGGAGTGGTTGAAGAAAAAGTATTTTCGCGTGGTACCATTAACCGACCTCGTGAGTTATTTGCGGGGGGATGTTGTGTTACCTGAACGCACTGCGGTGCTTACCTTCGACGATGGGTACCATGATTTTTATTTATACGCGTATCCTGTATTAAAAAAGTATAACTATCCCGCTGCTGTTTTTATCTCACCAGGCCTTATTGGAGGATATAACGAGTGGGATCACGAAAAAATTCATGCTAAACTTCCCTTAATGACTATGGAACAGGTTAATGATACGATAGCGTCCGGGTTAATTGATTATGGAGCGCATACGTTGACACATCCTTTTCTTTCAAAACTTGATGATGAGAAAGTAATCGCGGAAGTCGTGGGGTCAAAAAAGTTGTTGGAAACAAAAACCGGGCGGCCGGTATTATCGTTTTGTTATCCTTACGGTGACTATGACAGGCGTGTATGCGAAATTGTGAAAAAAGAGTTTTCAGTTGCTTTCACCACCCACCGCGGGTTTGTGTATAAAGATTCCAGCCCATGGGAACTTAAACGCGTAGAGGTTAAGAGGAATACATGGATGCTGCCGTTCCGTATTAAGCTATTGACTGACCATGAAGAAAAGAAGGGTGAAAATAGGTGAGGATACTTTATATTTATTCTTCTTACACCAGCGGGGGAGGTGAACGCGCAACACTTGACCTTGCGGAGAATGTGCAGAAACGGGGGGGGTATGTCGTAACCGGTTTCCCGAAGAAAAGTTTTTTGTATGAATCCGCAAAACAGCGCGGGTTACCTGTCGAACATCTTAAGTTATACGGATCGCTTGACTTCCGTGCAGTGTACTGGCTCATGAAAATTATTAGAAAACATAAGGTTGATATTTTACATGTACAGCAGGGGAAAGCGTTTTGGCCGGCGGTATTCGTAAAAATAATGTTGGGGAATAAACTAAAACTCATTTTTCACCGCAGGACAATGTTGCCTGTAAATAAGGATTTCCGCGGGGTGTACAGTCCTGCGGATAGAGTTATTGTGATATCTAATGCTGTGAAAGATGTGGTGGTTGGGACTGATAAAGTAAACCCCGCAAAAGTTGTGGTTATCTACGATGGGATTAAGGTTCAGAAGTTTGTGGATAACATTAACCGTGATACCCGCAGAAAAGAGTTGGGGTATGGCCATACCGATTTTGTGGTGACTACCGTCAGTGCGTTGAACCCGCCCCGGGGTAAAGGACAGGATGTGCTTCTGCGTGTAACAGCGAAGTTAAGAAGAAAATATCCGGTATTACGTATACTTATCGTAGGGGATGGCGCATACCGCGCGAAGTTGGAATCTTATGCCACAAAGTTGGGAGTGGCGGACATAACAAAGTTTACCGGGAGAAGAGAAGATATCGCGGACATTTTTGCGGCAAGTGATTTATCATGCATGCTTTCATGGGATACGGAAGCACTGGGCCTCGCTGCAATTGAAGCGCAGGCGGCTGGGAGGCCGGTTATCGTTACAAATACCGGTGGGTTAGTGGAGACTGTTCTCCCGGGGAAAACCGGGTGGGTGATTGATAAAGATGATGATGCCGGGCTGGAACGGTTATTATCTAATATCCTGGACGATCGCGGGAAAGTTGCTGGGATGGAGCATGACTGTAAAACATGGGTAACCGAAAAATTTGATGCTGAGGACAGTATCACCCGTGTATGTGAAGTATATAAGCAATTATTAGCAAGTATTAAGTAACAAGGATAATCATTTGTGTTGATCAGCGGTGCAACGTTTGTACGTAATGCCATAAAGTATAAGTATCCGATTGTTGAGTCCATAAAATCTGTACTCCCGATCTGTGACGAGTTCATTGTGAACATCGGCGATTCTGAAGACGGGACTTTGGAATTAATAAAATCTATCCGTGATCCGAAAATACGGATTATACATTCAGTATGGGATGAAGCGTTGAGAGAAAAAGGGTTGATACTTTCGCAACAAGGTAATATCGCATTGAAGGACTGCCAGGGGAAGTGGATATTTTATATCCAGGCAGATGAAGCTGTGCATGAAGACGACTTACCAAAGATTAAGGCTAAAATTGATGATGTTAAGGATAATACAAGGATTGAGTCGTTGGTGTTCAAGTATTACCATTTTTACGGGAGTTATTATACTTACCAAACAGGGCGTAACTGGTACCAACGCGAAGTACGGGTTATACGTAACAGTATCGGTGCGGAACTATACGGTGATGCCCAGGGATTCCGTGTGAACAATAGAAAACCCCGGGCGGTATCGGTTGATGCATACGTTTATCATTACGGCTGGGCACGGATGCCGGAGGATATGGTTGCAAAAACCAGGGAGTTTGATAAACTCTACCATGATGACGAGTGGGTGTCTAAGATGCATAAGGATAAGCACATAGAACAATACTTCCATGATTTTGATAACCTCAGGTATTTTGAGAAAACACATCCGGCAGTAATGAATAATACAGTGAATAAGGATAATCTTGAGTTTATAACAAAGCTTTGGAAACAGCATATGAAAACACGGGGGTTTAACGGTATACTTCGCGGGTTGGCACGCAAAGTGCCTGTGGGGGAACACAAAAATTTTGTTTTAGTTAAAAAATGACTGAAGGACGGTAACTAAGATGGTCAAATTTGAGAAAGTTTGTATTGATAACGGTGCGTATGAAGCTGCATCATTTGTGGATGTAAACAACGACGGCAAACTTGATATCGTATGCGGTGCGTACTGGTACGAAGCGCCTTCCTGGAAAAAACATAAAATCTGTGATGTCCGTGCGGAAGGCGAGTATTTCGATGATTTTTCTGCGATTCCAATGGATGTTAACGGTGATGGGTGGATAGATATCATCACAGGCGGGTGGTGGGGTAAAACGTTACGCTGGCGTGAAAACCCAAAAGGTCAGCCTGTCGAATGGAAAGAATACGAGATCGATGCCTGCGGGTCAATTGAAACTACCCGCGCGTATGATATTGACGGTGATGGGATTCCCGAAATATTCCCGAATACACCAGGGAATCCTGTGGTGTACTACAAACTTGTTACTGACACTAACGGGAAAGGTACGGGGAAGTTTAAGAAGGTTGTTTTATTTGATGGTAAAAGCGGTCATGGGCAGGGGTTTGGTGATATCGACGGGGATGGTAAACCTGAAATTATTCTGCGGAACGGGTGGTTGAAACAGTCATCTATAACCGGAGGAATGTGGGAATTAAGGAAAGAGTTTGAGCTTGGGAATTCAAGTGTTGAAATTATTGTTCATGATATAAACGGTGATGGGCTTAATGATCTTATTGTTGGGCACGCGCATGGGTATGGTTTGAACTGGTGGGAACAAAAAGTTGTGGATGGTGTGCGTCAATGGGTAAAACATGAAATTGATCCCACTACCTCACAATATCATGACCTCAGGATGGCAGATATTGATAATGACGGTAAACTTGAACTTGTTACGGGACGGCGTTACCGCGCGCATTGCGGGAAAGATCCCGGAGATAATGATCCTGTCTGCGTGTGTTACTTCAAAATTAATGATGGTAAGTTTGAGAAAAACGTTGTTGACTATGGGCCGGTTCCCGGGCATAGCGGGGTAGGTATTTATTTTGATATCGCAGACATTAATGGTGATGGTTGGCTTGATATAATAGCACCGGGGAAAGAAGGGTTGTACTTGTTTATTAATAAAGGAATACAGGGGTAAATATTTTTATGGACAAAAAACTTAAGCTCGCGTTTATTGGGTGCGGTTACATGGGCCAGACTGCGCATATTGCGAACTACGTTAATTTACCGAACGTTGAGATTGTAGGGTTAAGCGATCTAAGGGTTGCCACTGCAGAAGAGGTTTCCAGGAAGTATAGTATTCCTAAAGTTTATCCAAGCCATAAAGAGATGCTGGAGTCAAGCGGGGCGGAAGCTATTGTCGCAATTATGGGGTTTGCATTACACCACGGGCTCGTTCCGGACGTACTCTCCGCAGGGAAGCATTGTTTAACAGAAAAACCTATTGCTATCACTAAGGAAAGCGGAGAAAAACTTGTAAACCTCGCTACTACAAAAAATGTTGTGTACCAGATAGCGTACATGAAACGCAGTGATCCCGGGAGTGTGTTCACAAAAAAGAAAATTGGTGATTGGAAAACATCGGGGGAGGCAGGAAAGTTTAATTATCTTCGTGTATCAATGCCTCCGGGTGACTGGACTATGGGCGCCAGGGTGTTGGTTAACCAAAAGGATAAACCCGTAGGGAAGAATGTTTTTAATCCTGAAACATATCCAAGCTGGATGGATGAAACCATGGGGAAACGCTATGTTGCGTTTGTGAATTATTATATCCACCAGGTTAATATGATCCGTTACCTCTTGGGTGAAGATTATACTGTAAAGTATGTTGATCCGAAAGGAATGGTTATGCTCGGGGAGAGTGTTTCCGGTATTACTATAGTCCTCGAGATGGCAACTTATAATACAGGTACCGGGGTATGGAACGAATTTTATTCCGCACAGTTTGATAACGGTAAGATTGATCTTTCACTACCCGCACCAATGGCAAAATTGCCTGCGGGTAATGTCAGGGTGTTTATCAATAACCCAACCGGTAATGGCGCTGTTACTCTACCTGTTGTTTCTCAAAAATGGAGTATGGCGGAACAAGCACGGTATTTTGTGGATTCTGTATTAAACGGTACTCCATGTATATCACCTGCTGTTGATGCTGTGAAAGATCTTGATGTCGCGGAACAAGTTGTGAAACTAATATATAAATAAAATAACATCTCCGCAGGTTTGCATTACGCGAATGCATCCTGCGGAGATGTTATTAAAACCTTACTTTACTTTTACTTCTTACCCTTTTTCTTCGCTGTCTTCTTCGCTTTCTTAACAACCTTCTTCACCTTTTTCACTTTTTTTGCCACAATCTTCACCTTCTTTCCCGAATGATTCACAAGCTTATATGCTTTTACTGCGATATGTTCTGCAGTGAGGCCGAATTCTTTCATCAGCATCCACGGATCCCCCGACTCGCCAAACCGGTCCATAATGCCGAGTTGGTCAATCACCAACGGTGATTTGTAATCCTTAACCTTAGCGGCAATCCCGGCAACGATGTTACCGAACCCTCCTACCTGATGTTCTTCTGCAGTAAGTATTACACCGATTTCAGAGACCGCTTTCTTTATCGCGTTAATATCAATAGGTTTTATGGTATGGATATTTACTATACGCGTTTCAATACCGTACTCTTTTTTCAGGATGTACGCCGCGCGCATTGCTTCCGACACCATTGGCCCGCAGGCAATGATAGCTATATGTTCATTCTCGTTCTTATAATTACTCGCGAGTTTGGTCTCAAACGCGTCAACAAAATTTGCGGTTTCGCCTCTAAACCGTATAACGTTTGCCATGCCGTGTTTAAATGGTGTGTCAGTTTTTGAGATCACAGGGGTAGCTTCCCGCGCGAACCGTATATACACCGGCCCGTCAACGTCAAGGAAACACGTTTTTGTTGATTTCTCGGTCTCCACAGAATCCGCAGGGACAGCGAGGGTCATATTAGGTAGTATTGAGAGTATGGATATTTCTTCCAATGCCTGGTGTGTCGCGCCATCTGCACCGACGGAGATACCGCCATGCGCACCGGCTATCTTAACATTAAATTTTGGGTAACATATTGACGTACGGATTTGGTCCCAGCAACGGCCTGAAGCGAAGACGCCGTAGGTGCCGGTCACCGGGATTTTGCCTTCCTTTGCTAATCCAACTGCTACCTGCATCATATTTTGTTCTGCAATACCCGCGCTAAACACGCGGTTCTTGCGGTCCGGATGGTTTTTCTCAAAGTCGGTGATCTTTATGGAATCAGAGATATCCGCGTGGATCGTGACTAACCGTTTATCATCACCCATTTTTTCAAGCGCACGGCCAAACCCGAATCTCGTAGGGTCCATTTCGGCTTTCATATTATCCGCGCTATTCCACCAATAGTTATTCTTAAACTTCGGCATCTTAGCGTCGGTATCCTTAACTTTCTTTGCCTGATAATCTTTTGCGATCTGGAGGTACCGCGCAACTTCGTCTTTTGACATTTGCCCGTGAGTGATATCATTCAATGCGGTGTTGAGCTCATCATCTTTCTTCGTAGCAACGCCGTGCCAGCCACAAACGTTCTGCATAAACGATACGCCCTGGCCTTTGCAGGTGTCCGCTATGATCGCGACAGGTTTATCTTTTACCGTCCGCGCTTTAGCGTATGCATCAACTATCTGCTGCATATCATGCCCGTCAATACGGATAACTTCCCAGCCAAAAGATTTATACTTTTCGTCTATTGGGTCAATATTCATAACTTCCGCAACTTTGCCGTCTATCTGCAATTTATTTTTATCGACTATAGCAACCAGGTTGTCAAGTTTGTGATGGCTTGCGAACATCGCGGCTTCCCACACACTGCCTTCCTGTTGTTCACCGTCACCCATCAGAACGTAACAACGGTAGTTTTTGCCGTCTATCTTCGCAGCTAATGCATTACCCGCAGCGATGCCTAATCCCTGGCCAAGTGAACCTGTAGAAACTTCAACGCCGTTCATCTTACGGCAGTCAGGATGGCCTTGGAACTTACTGCCAAGTTTCCGGAGTGTCATTATATCTTCTACCTTATAATACCCGCAGTATGCAAGTAAGCTGTACAACGCAGGGGCTTTATGTCCTGCGGACCAAAATACGCGGTCACGTCCTGGCCAGTTAGGGTCAGCAGGGTCATGTTTGAGTTCGGTAAGGTATAACGCTGTTGCAAGATCTATTGTTGATAACGTTCCGCCTGGATGGCCGGATCCTGCAGCGTGGATTGAAACCACATCGTACGCACGGACTTTTTTTGTTGCTTCTATTAGTTCTTGGACGGAAAGATTTTTTTCCTCTCCGGTTTTACTGTTTACAATACCCATTTCGTTCCTCCTACAAAAAAACTTAAAAAATTAACTTCTTTTCGTATTTTATATTTTTGTTGTGTTAAATTCAAGTATTTATTGAGATTCATTCGAGTTTCAAGATCTTTTTTAACTCCGGTTCAAACGCGTCTGCCATCCGCATGAACCCCAGGTCGGTGGGGTGTAATCCGTCCACCGTACATTCATCCCAGTTAGGGCCAAGGATATCGCGCCCGTCAACAAAGTATATGTTTGTATCCCCGGCGGTGCGGAGGTCAGTCACAGTTTTTTCTGCAAAATCACGGATATTGTGTACCCATTTGGGGTCAGGGTCAGCAATATAATCCTTCGCTACTTTAATACAACTGAACACTATGATCGGTACCGAAGGATGTTTCTCGCGTAAGGTTTTTATTACATTTGGTAATGTGTTGTAATAAATATTGTTACCGGTTGCGTTACGTTCATAATCAAGGACAAAGCATAACAGGTTGGTGATACTTGCAATTGTTTGCGCAACTACAGGCTCGCCTTTTCCGCTACCCGAAAATCCGAGGTTGATAAATTCGTAGTTCATACGACGGCTGAGGATATTTGTATAACTCATCCCGGGCCGTGATGCGCAACCGCCTTGGGTGATTGACGTGCCATAAAAAATAAGGCATTTATTATTCTTATACGGCTGAGGGGGTAAGATTTCAGCGTCTTTATCAAAACCAATAAGGATTTCTTTTACTCCCTGGTATAACGGCAGGTTGAGTGTTACGTCACGCATAACTTTATTTTTTTGGTTGTACAACAACAACTCGTATACCGGTTTATCATACTGTACCATTGCGGTGTTTATGAACTGCATTTTTTGTCCCGGTATGCCCCAGTATACATCAACTCCGTTTTGGCCGGTACTTGCCATATGCGCCATTTTATTCGTTGCGGGAAGTGTTACGCGTATCGCAAGTTCTTTACTATTTGTGCGGAAACGTATCTGTGTACCCGAGGTATGGTTCGCGAGATTGTTCACCGCATTAGGTAATGGTTCGGGTGTATTTACCGGCATCCGGCGGTAGGTTTTATCAGTCCCGTACCACGCAAGCCCGCATACACGCAGGGTATCACTGGTTTTTGGGTTTAGCCAGTTGAGGTGGTCAAGTTTACTTTCAGGAAATGCCATGTTCGGGTCAAACTTTGCGATGTCGGGTTGAGTCATTAGTGCTCCTTTAAAATTATCCGTACTACCTTTTACTTCCGCAGTATAAACTTTTGATGCTTGTATTGTTATAAACAGTAACAATAATATTGATAAAACATGTATAACCATTTTTTGTTTATTCATCTAAATATACCCCGTTTCATATTTAATAAACCTGTGTTTATGTGCTATTATTATACATACAAATTTCGTGATTATTACATAGTGAGGGAGGGAATAATTATATGAATGTTTCCGGGAAAGAAACGGTTTTACGTGTGTTAAACCGCGAAAACGTGACGGTACCGGTATTATCCACCCCGTGGTGTATGAAGTATGAGTTGTACAAACATTGTACGGGGAAAGATAATATTTTTAGTGATGCACCAAAGACTGTGGTGGATACCATGCTTGCGCTTGGTGTAAACTTTTGCCCGCAGTTTATCATGCCCTCACCGCAAAGTGAACACCGTGCGATTGATCCGTTCCAGGCGGAAGAAGTGTTTGATACTCATACCATTGCGCCGGTACCTAAACCCAGGAAAGTGTTTACTTCTCCTGAAGATGTGAGAGATTATATAGATTCATTACCCGCACCGGAGGTTTTAGCACAGAAATTTGATATTACCGCTGTGGCAAAGAGGTATGCTGAGAAAATACAGAAGCTGGACATCCTTGCCGGCGGGAAAATATTGTTTATTGATAGTTTTGGGCAGGCTGGCTTTATGGGCCCGTTAACCGCATGGGGGTATGATAACTACCTTTCTGCGATGCTGATGTATACGGAACATATAAAAAAATACTATGAGTATACCGCTGAGTCCGGGCGGTTGAAGAATCTGGCAATTGTGGAAGCTGTGAAAACGTATAACCTCGCACCGTATGTTTACGGCGGGCAGGATATTTGCTATAACTCCGGCCCGTTATGTTCAACGGAACTGTTGGATGAGATATACTTCCCGGCATTAGCGAAGGCTGTGGAACCGTTACACTCTGCGGGGATAAAGATTATATGGCATTGCGACGGTGATATCCGCAAGATTGTTCCTCAGTTGGTTAATAAAATTAGAGTATCAGGATTCCAGGGGTTTCAGGAAGAAACCGGGTGTACTCTTGAAATTATTGCATCACAAAAAATGATGGATGGTAAACCACCAATAATTATGGGTTCAATATCAGTTACTGATACTTTACCTTATGGTACTGTGGATACCGTGAAAAAGTCGGTGGAACGGTGTTTTGAGGTTACAAAACGTAATGGTAACCCGTTTATCTTGGCTCCCACGAGTTCAATCTTACCTGAGACACCATTAGAGAATATTTTAGTGATGTATGAAACAGGAAAAGTGTATGCAAAAAATCCCGTTTAGCGTAACAAAAAAGTTTGCAAAAGAATTGTCGGTTGTTCATCACAAAGAAAAACTGTCCCCCATACCCCCTGGGAAAAATGAAGTTTGTATTAGTCCCGGGTGGGTACTCTGTTATTACGGGCAGCCGGATATAATTACCAGGACTGCGGTTGCAGATTTCCATGATTATTTTAAAACCACCTGGGGGGTTGAGGTAAGAAAAAGTAGTATTACAGCAACAGGAGATACCGGGAATATATTTGCCGTGACGCTTTCCCGTGAACGTTTATCGGATATAGAGAAAATAGTTAATACTGTCTCTTTACCTCCTGAGATCCAGGGTGAAGCGTTTATTGTTGATATAACCGCCGGGTGTGTTAGGATAACCGCTGCGCATTCCCGCGGGCTTGCACAGGGGATGTATTACCTTGAGAAGCTTATGAGCTTCCGCGGTGGGCCGGTGTTAAAAATCGGACATGAGAAACGCTTACCAAGGTTTGAGACAAAAATTTCGTGGACCGTGTTTAACGACGTATGGGATGATCCTGAGGATAAACTCGCGTATTCTGACGGGTATATCGCTAAGATGGCGCATTACGGGATTAACGGGATTTTTATGTATATCAATATCTACAATTATTCCAGCTCAAATATATTGCCTGATCTCGTAAATACTGATGCTGAGAAAAACATTATTGCCCTGAAGAAGTTTGTGGATCGGTGTAAGAAGTACGGGATTGACCTGTATCTAAACCTCAACACACCGCCGTTGCCGGAGTATCATCCAGTATTTAAGAACAACCCTGGAGTTCGCGGGGCGGAAAGTGTATTAATAAAATTTGCGTATAAAACATACACTCTGTGTTCCAGCCATCCGGCAGTACATGATTACTATGCTGAGGTTATTAACGGTATTATAGACGGTTGTCCCGGTCTTGGCGGGTTAGTCGCTATCATCGGAGGAGAAGGGTTTCTGCATTGCTATACCCGCAGTTCGCCTAGGATTGAGAAGGTTATCACCAACTGCCAGCGGTGTGCGGGGAAGTTTCAGGAGGATACTGACGCTGCGGTTGTTGATTTTATTAATAATGTAACCGGCAAACTTCACTTACAGCAAAGTAATGGGAGTACTGTTAAGTTCATGGTATGGCCCTATTCCGCAAAGATGTGGTCACAGGATTTGTATCAAACAAAAACGTTTAACCGAATGAATAAAGATATTATCCTCCTAACCGAATTTGAGAAAGATGAGAAAATACAAAAGCATGGGTATAAGAAGCATATATGGGATTATAGTATTGACTTTCTTGGGCCGTCACAACGTTTTATTGCGCAGGAACGGTTAGCTAAAGAAATTGGGCGGAAATTATACGTAAAAACTGAAACTACTGTAGCGCTTGAAGTGTTTTATGTTCCATACAACCCCGTGATGTACCGCTGGTATGAACGTATAAAACGTATCCGGGAATATAACATTACCGGCGTGTTCTACTGCTGGAAATTTTACGGGTTTCTCGGATCTATTCCGGAAGAAATTGCGTACTGGTACGGCTGGAATCCGGAACCCGGGAGTATTGACGTGTTGCTCAACAAAATAGCTGTGCGCGAGTATGGTGAGAAAGCTGCACAGTATTGTGTGAAAGCATGGAAGTTGTTAAGTAAAAGTTTTGGGCATCACCCGGTGATCGGGCCGTACTTCCGCGGGCCGCTATACATGAACGCTGCGCATCCGTTTGTACTAGGAATTAACGACAAAATCCCTGATATCCTGTACTCAGAGTTTAAGTTCTGGAATGAATGTATTGCGGATCATAAAAAACAACCTCCCGCAGCGGTAAAGACTGCGATTCATTACACGCTATACGGGCAATTGGGAAACGGTATTCTGGCAGATGATCCAAACTGCACGGTTAAAGGTAAAGTTGAATTGTTCGGGTACCAGCTTAAACAGTGGGGGGATGGATGGAAAAAAGGTGTTGACCTCCTGAAACAGGCGGTTAGAGTTACGCCTAACAAGGATAAACGAGAAGCGTTGCTTAAAGAGTATGGGATAGCAAAGATTATTTATCATAGTATACTTACTACACAGAACCTGAAAGAGTTTTTTGAAGCACGGGATAGTGTTATTACTGACCTAAAGAACCCGAATTTATCAAAAATATCGGGTACGAAGCAAAAACAAGTGGTTAAGAAAATGGTTGCGATCCTTACCCGCGAATGTAAGCATTCACAGGAAGCTATGGAGCTTGTGAAACATGATTATCGCTTAGGTTATGGGTATACGTATGACACTGCGTTTACTGCTGATATGATTAAAGCTAAAATAACGTATACTCGGGAGTTGATTGACAAACTGAAACCGTTCACGAGATTTCAAACATCTTACTTTAATTTGTAATATGTCGCTTTGCCTTTGCCATAACGAATGATATACCCTAATTTAATCATTTTATTAAAATCAAGTACACGAGTAGGACGAGCGCGATTGGTCAGTTTAACGTATTCCCTGTCAGTAATAAACCCCTTTTTTTCGATATATGTTAGCATTGTTTTGTGGTATTCTTTTAACTCAGTGGATGGTTCCACCACCGCAGTATCCAGTTCTTTTGCAACCCGGTAAAGTTCATCCAGTATTCCTTCAGCAAAGTACTCTAGCCACATAGTGAAATCCAAAGAACCCATAACATCGTAGTAGTTGCCTTGTACACCTACGTTTTGGAAATACCGGGAAACATTTTTGTTATAATAATTTTCGAAACTAAACAAATCAAACGTATTAAGCCCCATCCTTGCTAAAAGCAGTTTTGCTGTAAGACGGACTGTACGCCCGTTACCATCCATAAACGGATGTATCACCACAAACTGTTTATGAAAAATACCTGCGAGTATTACCGGATCAGTTTTTTCTATGTTTTGTTGCGCATAACTGACAAGTTGTTTCATTAATATCGGAACATCCTGGTGGTCCGGAGGCCAGTATACTGTTTTACGTAACCGCAGATCATTGACGAATACAGGTTCTTTTCTTAATGTACCGCATTTACTGCGTATTAACAAACCGTTCATAACAATTTTGTGTATATCCAGTATTAGCGGCAGGTCTAGTAAGAGAGTTGGTTGTGTGGTTAGTTTACTATTAAGCATTATGAGCGCATTATTGTAATTAACAATTTCTTTCTGACTATCCGTGATGTTCTGCGGGAGGTGTTTAAGTATTTGTTTCACTTCAGTAAGCGGTAACGGATTTCCTTCAATACTTGTTGAAGAAAACGACGATATTTCCCTGGCATAGCGTTCATATTCCGCAAGAACAACTTTAGGGTATCGCCGGGTGTTGAGTACTGCTATTTGAACCGATATCTTCTTGATTGAATCAAGAAGTTTTTGGGTTATTGTATATTTTGGAGTAAACGGGCTTATAGTATTTTTCATTAGTCATATTATAGACGATTGTTAGACAATTGTCAATATGAATAGTCTTTTTTTGGAGAAAACTTGGAGTTCATTAGATGCCATCAGAACCTGGTTCATAGGACAGGGTATTTAATACCCTATACAACCTCATTCTGTAAACTTACTATCCTAATAACACAAAATTATTTTGATTCTTTGAACGCATCATCCAGTTTTATACCACAATTCAAACATTTTGAAGCAAAAGGATTATGATACCCTATACGATTTTGATAAAAATATTTGCCGCATTTAGGACACCGGCTGAGTCCGGTTATTATTCCTGTATATGCAAATAATACTGCCCAAAATATTGCTGCAATTTCCGTGATTTTGTTACCAGAACCTACTATAAAGTTTCTTTCTATCCACATGACACACAGCATAAAAGGCAAGGAACCTAACAAAACAACAATAACCATGAATTGACGTTTTAGGATTTTCTTTAAAACTAATTGTATTTCCTCTGAATTATTACAAATATATTTATTTGAAGTATAATATTCTTCCTTACAGTCTTCTGCTTTATCATTCCGTGGCTGATTTTTTAGGTCTTCATAGTATTGATCAATAACTTTTTGTGCTTTTAATCTATTCTTTTCTTCTACCATAATGTTTATTGGTGACTGCATATCACTGAAAGTGAAGAAAGAAGTATTACCACCCAGAACAACACATTCAATATCGTTTGATTTTAATAGGGATTCTACAAAAACTGCTTCGTGAAAGATTGTGGTGGTAAATATTTTTACTGAGTCTGTTTTATCTACAACTGACTCATAATCGAATATTTTTACAAGGGAACAGCCACAATCACTACATATTCCTATGCTTTCTTTGAATTGCTTCCTACATTTTGGACAGAACATTGTTTTATTAAGCCCTTTTTGATTTTGATAAATTATACCAAATATTGGAAGGGATTAGACGCCATCAGAACCTGGTTTATGGGATAAAGCTGGTCATGGCTGTCAATTCTCTTGGGACTAGCTTTATTAATGTAATTGATGCATAGCATTTTCAATCTCAGACGAATCAATGATAATAATAGTCTGTAACCAATCTGTGTCATAACAACAGTCTCCGTATAGAACAATAAAAAAATAAAATGTTTCATTATTATAACACGTTTCAATTCTTGCTTGTGAATAATCTAATTTTTCTACATCCATATAGTTTTGCAGCTGTTTAGGTGTTAACAAGATTACTTTTTTCGTTTTTCCCTGTAAAAACATTCCATCCTTATTAATCATAACTTGATTAGGATTTAAAAGTGATGAATCTGGAAATGCATAACATACATTGTTTTTTAGCAAATACTCTTCGGTATTTATAGGATTTTGTATTTCTTCTTGGTGTTGCCATGTACGAGTGTTCTTCTTTTCGTCATATAACTCCTTATATATAATTCTTCTTACCAATATTTTTTCTTCTACCTTTCTACTATTAATCGGATACTTACATAGATAAGTAATGTCTGTGTATGTGTAATATAAACCAGGCTGGTCTCTTGCTATTAAATATGAAAAGTAGTGTGTTTCATTATATCCTATAAATATTTCTCTTTTCCATGTAGCTTTATCGGGTGTTGCATTTAGAATTGAACAGCAACCAAAAGATAAGTACAACATAGAAATAAGTACATGCTTATAATAGGTCATGTGGAATCTCCTTTTTATCAAATACTCAATATTCTAAATATTTGCATAATATATTAAACTATTTTTAACGACATGTTTACAACAAGAACAGTACGACCGAACAGGGATATTCTACCAAATGTTTGCCGTGAGTCAAAACATCGAATTGTTCACGTCGGAGCAAAAAGTGGAGGTGAGGGGAATCGAACCTCAAACAGGTAATTTTTTCTTTGATTTAGGTTTAATAGTTATAGAAACAAGTGCATATAATCCCTTTGAACCTTGACAAACCGAGTAAATATGTTTAAAGTTATGTATGGTAATAACAAACTACTGACAAAATTAAACGGGTAAACGAATGAAAACCAATAAAAATATCGCGCACAAAATCCTTCTCTCCCACGGCAGCGGGGGACGGTTGATGCACGAGCTTATCAATAAACTTGTGATTGCCCGGGTGAGAAGCCGTGTATTACGAAAAGGTGATGACGCTGCGGTATATGCGCTTAATAACCTTGGGATTACTAAAGCCGGGCCTGATGAACGGGTGGTAATGTCAACTGATTCATTTGTGGTCAACCCGCTGTTTTTCCCGGGTGGGGATATTGGTAAACTTGCGGTATGCGGTACAGTAAACGATGTTGCAATGATGGGCGGTGTACCGCGGTTATTAGCGGTTGCGGGGATTATTGAAGAAGGGTTGGATCTCGCGGTAGTGGATAAAGTCTTAGCTTCAGTTATCCGTACCGCGGAAAGTGCTGGGGTTGAGATTGTTACCGGAGATACTAAAGTTGTGGAACGCGGGATGGCGGATAAGATGTTTATCACTACTACCGGCATAGGGTTCTGCAATGGTGAGATAAACCTTTCCGGTGCTAATGCCCGGGTGGGTGATGTTGTTATAGTATCCGGTAATATTGGGGAACATGAACTTGCGGTGATGAATGCAAGAAAAAAGTTGGGGTTTATATCAAGTAATATTAAAAGTGACTGCGCGTGCCTGCATAACGTTATCCGGTCGTTACTCCATGCGGTACCGGGAGTACGTGTCCTCCGTGATCCTACCCGCGGGGGATTAGCGACAACATTGAACGAAATTACAGGGCAATCTCGCGTGGATATAGTAGTATATGAAAATAAAATACCGGTAAGCAGGCACGTGAAGAAAGCTGCTGAAATTCTTGGCCTGGACCCGTTATACATGGCATGCGAAGGACGGTTTGTTGCTATAGTACCGCCTCAATCTGCGGGGAAAGCGTTGAAGTCTATCCGCCGCCATACTGTTGGTCATGATGCCGGGATTGTTGGTACCGTAAGAAAACGTGAATCCCGGGTTCCTAAGGTTGTGGTTAACACCCAAAATGGAGGGGAACGTATTGCGTTGATGCTTGAAGGTGAACAACTACCGCGAATTTGTTAAACTTTACTTTATATTTTGTATGCGTTCTTTACGTTTAATCCTGTCCCAGTTGGTAATAAGTTCTTTGATTGAATTAATCTTTGTTTTCCCGTAAACATGCGGGTGCCGGCGGTGTAGCTTGCGGGTGAGGTTGTCAATAACATCGGTTATATCGTACTTACCGTTATCACTGGCTATCTGCGCATGAAATATTACCTGCAACAATACGTCACCGAGTTCGTCTTTGATATCTTCATCAATCCCGCTGAGGATTGCTTTACGCAGTTCGCCGGTTTCTTCTTTTAGATAAGGAAGCAGTGTGCGGTGTGTTTGTTTTGCATCCCATGGGCATCCTCCCGGGGAACGCAGCCGTGACATTGTTTTCAGTAAACCGTTCCAGGTGTGTTTATGTTTTTTTGTGCGTTTATTCATTTTTACAGCCTTTCATTTTCCAACTGGTTGTTTACAACAGTTGAATGTAATATATTTCACAACCGGGTTTATTGTAGCATTACAAAAATAAATGTCAAATAAAATCAAGTTTTGTCGACGGGTACGCGTAAACGCAAAAAAAATTGTTAAAATTATTCTTGACAACATTTTGTACGGTTAGTAATATGGTTTTCACCACAATATCTGGGCTACTATATATTGTGGTGGTGCGTGTTTAAATAACACTATGAAGAAAGTGGCCGGAAAGTAACTAAGTAACGTTTTTAGAATATATTAAACCATCAAGAATTTGTGGTTAAACCCTTGGGGGAGTTGTTTCCAAAAAAAGGAAGTTTATGCGTTGCCCTTTTTGTCATGTAGATAGCGATATCGTGATTGATTCAAGGCCGCTGGATAATAGTTCGGTAGTCCGCCGGCGCCGTACATGTAAGTCCTGTAACCGCAGGTTTACCACGTATGAACGCGTAGAGACACCGCCGTTGATTGTGATAAAATCCAACAACCGCCGTGAGATGTTCAATATTGACAAGTTACGCGGGGGTATACTCCGCGCATGTGAAAAACGCCCGATCCCTGCGGCAGTTATTGAACGGTTAATCAGTGAGATCGAGTATGAAATCGGGAAGACGTACTTAATGGAAGTTAAGAGTAATATTATAGGAAGAAAAGTTTTGGATAAACTCCGCGCAGTTGATGAAGTTGCTTATATACGGTTCGCATCGGTTTACCGTAATTATGATACCATTGACGAATTCTTGGATGAAATCACTAAGATAAAACAGGCGTTGAAGCTCGAAAAGGTTAAGGATAAGGAAAAAGAGAAAGAAAAAGAAACTACCGCAGCGGGTAAGTAATTAAAGTAATTTATTGTATTGAAAAGATATTAGGAGAAAAAAATGGCAACTGAAACGAAGCATCTGTTAACCCCCAACGCGTTGAAAGTATTGGAAAAACGGTATTTACAACGCGACGAAAACGGTAAAGTAAAAGAAACACCGGAAGAACTTTTCCGGCGTGTAGCGCACAACATTGCGGCTGCGGATGAACTTTATGGCGAGTCCGCAAAACAAACTGAGGAAGAGTTTTATCAGAGCATTGCAGCACTTGAATTCCTGCCGAACTCACCGACATTAATGAACGCCGGAGCGAAACTTCAGCAGTTATCCGCATGTTTTGTGTTGCCTATAGAAGATTCAATGGAGTCAATATTTGAAACAGTAAAAAATACGGCGTTAATCCATAAATCCGGCGGCGGGACAGGGTTTTCGTTCTCGCGGTTACGCCCGTCAGGAGATAATGTTTCCTCTACCCATGGTGTTTCCTCAGGGCCGATTTCGTTTATGAAAGTATTTAACGCAGCGACGGAAGCTGTGAAACAGGGCGGTACGCGGCGCGGGGCGAATATGGGTATTCTGAGAGTTGATCATCCTGATGTAATGAACTTTATAGATTGTAAAAAAGAAGAATTGGCAATTAATAATTTTAATATTTCCATAGCTATCACCGAAGATTTTATGCGGCAGGTGGAGAGCGACGGTGAGTATATGCTGGTCAACCCGAACTCCGGTAAAATTGTTAAAAAACTTAAAGCGCGGGAAGTGTTCGATAAAATTGTGCAGAATGCATGGGAAAACGGTGAACCCGGGGTTATCTTTCTTGACCGTATAAACCGTTCAAACCCCACACCGTTCCTCGGTGAGATTGAATCTACTAATCCATGCGGGGAACAGCCGTTATTACCCTATGAATCATGTAATCTGGGTTCAATTAACCTGCAGCGTATAATCACTCATACCCGCGGAGGTAAGGCGGATATTAACTGGGAAAAACTTGGGAAACTTACCCGTATAGCAGTACATTTCCTTGATAATGTCATTGATGTCAACCACTATCCGCTTGAACGTATCGGGCAGATGACCCGCACAAACCGTAAGATAGGGCTTGGGGTGATGGGTTTTGCTGATTTATTATTCCAGCTGGAAATCCCGTATGATTCTGATGAAGCGCTGGAAACCGCGGAACGTGTGATGTCATATGTGCGGACGGAAGCGGAGAAAGAATCGCAGGAACTTGCAAAACGGCGCGGGCCGTTCCCCAATTTTTCGCGTAGTGTTTACTCTTCCGGGCCGGTACGGCGTAACGCTACGCTTACCACCATCGCACCGACAGGGACAATCGGTATAATTGCCGGAGCATCAAGCGGGATTGAACCAATATTTGCGCTGATCTATACCCGTGCGAATGTATTGGATAATGACGAGTTGTTTGAAATAAACCCGTACTTTGCGAAAGCGTTGAAGGACGCGGGGATATATTCGAAGGAGTTAATCGAAAAAATTGCTAAGACCGGTTCTATCCAGAACATGGACGAGATCCCAATGAATATCAGAAAAGTTTATAAGACTGCTATGGATATAACACCGGATGCGCATGTGCGTATGCAGGCTGCATTCCAGAAGTTTACGGATAACGCGGTATCTAAAACAGTTAATTTTGCGAACTCTGCGAAAAAGGATGATATCGAAAAAGTTTATAGGTTAGCCTATAAGCTCGGATGTAAAGGCGTGACGGTCTACCGTGACGGCAGCCGTGATGTACAGGTTCTTAACGTTGGGCAAAAACAAGCGGACATAAAAAAAGGTGCAGGTAAAACTGAAGACGGTAAAACTGTACGGAAACCGCGGTTACGTCCGAAGATGACTCACGGGTACACCATGAAAATGCGTACGGGTTGCGGGAATATGTACGTAACAATTAATGAAGATGAACACGGCCCATGCGAGATATTCACACAGTTAGGTAAGTCCGGCGGATGT